>NZ_JCBDGH010000081.1:0-28311 GCF_059833955.1 Vibrio sp. R15-SG3-ISO1A | reverse complement strand
TGAGCTAGTGTCGCATATCAACAGCATTTGCTATTGATTGAATTTGGTTGCGGGGGCCGGATTTGAACCGACGACCTTCGGGTTATGAGCCCGACGAGCTACCAAGCTGCTCCACCCCGCGTCCGTATTGTGTCACCGTTAAGCACGATGAAGGCTATCAAACTGGAGCGACACACGAGGTTCGAACTCGTGACCTCAACCTTGGCAAGGTTGCGCTCTACCAACTGAGCTAGTGTCGCATATCAACAGCATTTGCTATTAATGAGATTTGGTTGCGGGGGCCGGATTTGAACCGACGACCTTCGGGTTATGAGCCCGACGAGCTACCAAGCTGCTCCACCCCGCGTCCGTATTGTGTCACCGTTAAGCACGATGAAGGCTATCAAACTGGAGCGACACACGAGGTTCGAACTCGTGACCTCAACCTTGGCAAGGTTGCGCTCTACCAACTGAGCTAGTGTCGCATTTTGTCACCGTTAAGCACGATGAAAGCTATCAAACTGGAGCGACACACGAGGTTCGAACTCGTGACCTCAACCTTGGCAAGGTTGCGCTCTACCAACTGAGCTAGTGTCGCTTTTCAACAACGTTTCCGCTGTTCAGGGCTGCGAATTATAAGAGCATTTTTTTGTGATGCAAGTCCTTGGAAGAAAAAATCTGATTTTTTTTTCTGTTTGGATAAAAACCACACATAAGCGCCAACTTTTGCTTGAAAAGCACTCAAACCCTTTGGCGGTAAAGGAGGATAAATTAGAGCCAGCTATCAAACAAGTCATTCGTTTTACTGAATTAATTGCTGGAGAGTACAGTGAACGATAGAGTGGATTGATGGATGCTCTCGTATTGATGCCCTCACTCACTGCGAGACGAAGAATCAAGGAATTCAGGATGACGTTTCCAACCTCTCAGCCATATCGATGGCTTGTTGGGCTTGTGCTGAGCACCCTGCTCTTATCTGGGTGTGGTGCACTGCCTAAGCCCGTGAGGAACCTTGGCAAAAGTGATGTTGATTTTGTCATGGACGTTCACGCTAGGGAACAAAAAGCGCTGTTAATGGAGCTGACACGCAAGCTTTATGTTAGAAATCCTTGGCAACTCAAAAAAGCGCCCGACATGACCTTAGATCAGCGGCTCACGCAAATCTTTGGCGACGAGGACACCATTGAACTCCCGAGCTTAGTGTTCGAGGAGCTCGGCGGTCTAACCAGCATTGATGCGATACTGCTCAGTTTCAATGATGACTTCCAAGGGGATCGCGTGTTCGCGGCAATGGTCGGACTGACAGAGATGCTTAGGCGCTCATACAACCACCAGCAAGAGTTCTTCATCCTCGATTCTCTGGACGAGCAGGCACTCTATAACAGCGCACGCAATATAGAAGTGTTTGTCTGGCGCTTGTATAAGCGCAGAAATGATACGGGCGAGCTGTTTCTCCTCTCAAACCAACTCGAGGGGGACGACTATGACATCAGCTTTGATCGACTGTTTACCAAGATGGTGATGATTCAAGATATGATGGCGCTCATCGTCGCAGACAAAACCAATCGCAGTATCACCAAAGTCGTCCAAGGTGTGGCACAGTTTGTCTTCTTGCCGATCCCTTAACAGTCGTTGTGGTATCAATACGGACCTAAAACAAACAACCCCGCAGTATGAGTGGGGGGTGTTTGTTTTTCGCGAGATGGACTCATCGCCATCGAGACTATATGGTCATGATGGTTTCGCGATAGAACTTGAGCTCTGCGATCGACTCTTTGATGTCGTCCATCGCCAAATGGCTGCCCTTTTTCGAAAACTGCGTCAACACTTCCGGCTTCCAACGACGCGTCAACTCTTTCAGCGTGCTGACGTCGATGTACCGATAATGGAAATAGGACTCGAGCTCTGGCATATGTTGGTACAAGAATCGACGATCTTGACCAATACTATTGCCACAAATCGGTGATTGGCCTTTCGCTACCCATTGCTCTAAAAAGGCTAAGGTCTGCTCTACCGCTTGCTGCTCGCTCACTTGGCTCTGGCGAACTCTCTCCACCAAACCACTGGCGGTATGCGTGGTCGTGCACCACTCATCCATTTTTGCCAATTCAGATTCTGGCTGATGGATGGCAAGTACGGGCCCTTCAGCTAAAATGTTGAGCTGAGCATCGGTGACAATGGTCGCGATTTCGATGATTTTGTGAGTCTCCGGGTCAAGCCCCGTCATCTCAAGATCAATCCAAATTAAATTTTGATCGCTAAAGGACATAAAGTGTTGCCTATTGGTTTATCGCTAAAAAGGGTACTATACCCAAATTCTGATCCTCAAGATAGCAATCGAGCGGATCGACAATGCAGAGAAATGGTTAAGTAAACACTGTGGCAAAAAAGAAAAAGCTCACCAAAGGTCAAGTTAGGCGAGTACGCAGCAACCAAAAGCGTAAGCTAAAAAGTGAAGAGTCCGTGCAATGGGACGAAACCATGCTGGGTGCGACCAAGAAAGGCCTGGTCATTACACGCTTTGGTCAACATGCAGATATTGAAGATAGTGAAACACTAGAGGTGCACCGCTGCAACCTTCGTCGTGGTATCGAATCTCTTGTCTCTGGCGACAAGGTGATTTGGCGCGCTGGATTAGAATCTATGGACGGCATTTCCGGCGTAGTGGAAGCGGTGAAGCCACGGACTTCCGTCCTCACTCGACCTGACTATTACGACGGCCTTAAACCGGTTGCGGCGAATGTCGACCAAATGGTGATCGTCTCATCCGTTTTGCCTGAGTTATCTCTCAACATTATTGACCGCTACCTAGTGGCGGCTGAAACGTTGCAGATCGCCCCTCTGATTGTGCTCAACAAAATCGATCTTCTCGATGAAGCGCAACGTGAGACTTACCAATCTTGGCTCGAAGAGTACCAACGTATCGGCTACCCGGTATTGCTGGTCAGTAAACAGACTGGAGAAGGTATCGAGGCCCTCGAAGCGGAGCTGCAAGGGCGGATCAATATTTTTGTCGGTCAATCGGGTGTGGGTAAATCGAGCTTGGTTAATGCCTTGATGCCACAGTTTAATGTCGAGGAAGGGGAAATTTCTGAAAATTCCGGCCTAGGACAACACACCACGACCGCCTCTCGCCTCTATCACATCCCTTCCGGTGGTGACTTAATCGACTCACCTGGGGTGCGCGAATTTGGCCTTTGGCATCTCGAAGCAGAACAGGTAACCGAGGCGTTTGTCGAGTTCAAACCCTATCTAGGGGGCTGCAAGTTTAGGGACTGCAAGCACTTAGATGATCCAGGCTGTCTACTGGTTGAAGCCGTGGAGAAAGGCGACATCAGCGAAGTGCGTTTCGACAACTACCACCGCATCTTAGAGAGCATGGCAGAAAACAAAGCCAATCGTCAGTATTCACGTAACAAGAAAGCGGATCTTTAGCCCCTAGAGCACAGATTCCTTGCTCTGGGTCTTAAAGTGCCTAGCAAGCTTGGAAAGTTGAATGAGAATGGCTGACTTTTAAAGCCAGATTGATTAGTATCTCGCGCCCGATTAAGCGCGTGCAATCGCAACCTGTTATTTCGATATTGGAATCAAACACCATGGATAAGATTAAAGTTGGGCTGCAATACTGGATCCCACAACACGGCCTCACTCGCCTTGTGGGCAAGCTAGCCTCTGCCAAAGCAGGCGGTCTAACCACAGCCATCATCAAATGGTTTATCAAACAGTACAACGTGAATATGGACGAAGCGAAGCATTCGGATCCTAAGCACTTTGCCACATTTAATGATTTCTTTGTCCGTGAACTCAAAGAAGGCGCTCGCCCAATCGCAGAAGGTGAGTCAGTAATTACTCACCCTGCAGATGCCTGTGTGAGTCAATTTGGCCCAATTCAAGATGGCAAACTGATCCAAGCCAAAGGGCACGATTATACCGCGCAAGAATTACTTGGTGGTGACGCCGAGTTGGCCAAAGAGTTTGCTGAGGGTGATTTTGCGACCTTGTACCTTTCGCCTCGTGATTACCATCGCGTACACATGCCATGCGATGGCACGCTGCGCCAGATGATTTACGTACCGGGCGATCTGTTCTCGGTCAACCCACTGACGGCCGAGAATGTACCTAACCTCTTTGCCCGCAACGAACGCGTGGTGTCGATTTTTGATACTGAGTTCGGTCCGATGGCGCAAGTGCTGGTAGGGGCAACGATTGTTGGTAGCATTGAGCAAGTCTGGGCTGGCACCGTCACACCTCCTCGTGGCAACACAGTGTACAAATGGGATTACCCAGCCACAGGTAACAAAGCCGTGATCTTGAAAAAAGGCCAGGAGATGGGGCGCTTTAAGCTCGGCTCTACCGTCATCAACCTTTTTGCAAAAGACGCGATCACCTTTGATGACGCAATGAGTACCGGTGCGACCACCGTTATGGGCACGCCTTACGCACACCAACGCAACGCGACCCAGAGTGAATCCACGTCTGAGTCTGAATAACAGAGCGTTCGATTCACACCGTCTCTCCAAGCCCCACAAGTTGGGGCTTTTTTGACCCAAGACAAAACCCAGTGAACATTTTCAACTGTTTGCTAAAAGTTCCAGCTACGTCCAAGACCTTAATTTGATTGTAAATTACTCTAGTGTTTCGTCGAAAAACCTTGAGGTTTACTGTCATGTTGAAACCCGGAATCCTTATTAAACTTCTGGTCAGTTTTGGGCTCCCTCTTGCTGTGCTTTTTATGCCCATCGATTGGATTCCCATTGACGACTTAACCCTGATCCAACATCGCCTACTGGCCATATTCTTGCTGGCGGCGTTGCTGTGGGTATTAGAGCCAGTACCTGTTTTTGCCACTTCTATCCTGATTATCGCGCTTGAGTTGGTGATGATTTCCAATAAAGGATTGCACTGGTTTCGTACCCCGCCGCCCCATCATGACCTAGGCGTATTGCTCGATTACACAGACATATTCAGCGCCTTTTCCTCGCCGATCATTATTCTTTTTATGGGCGGTTTTGCCCTTGCGATCGCGGCCTCAAAATATGAACTCGACAACAACCTAGCACGGGTGCTTCTCAAACCCTTTGGCAAACAGCCCAAGTTCATCATGTTGGGATTAATGCTGATCACTGCTGTGTTTTCGATGTTTATGTCGAACACCGCAACCACTGTTATGATGCTGGCCTTGCTTGGCCCGATTGTCGCTTCTGCACCCAAAGGGGATTTGGGCATCAAAGCGTTAGTGTTATGTATCCCTATTGCCGCCAATACGGGTGGCATTGCCACCCCGATTGGTACCCCACCCAACGCCATCGCGCTGCAATACCTGACAGGTGACAACTCGATTACCTTCTTAAGCTGGATGATGATGGGTCTGCCCTTCGTGATTATTCAGCTCACCATCGCTTGGTTTTTACTGCAAAAGCTCTTCCCCTCCACATCCAATGAGATGCAGCTCAAGCTCGATGGTCAGTTCCAACGCAACTGGCGGGCTATTACCGTCTATTGCACCTTCGCCATCACTATTTTGTTGTGGATGACCACTCAATTGCACGGCATGAACACCTATGTGGTTTCGATCATTCCTCTCGCCGTCTTCACCTTGACTGGCATTATGGGCAAAGCAGAACTCAAGCTGATCAACTGGGATGTGCTGTGGCTGGTTGCCGGTGGTATCGCCATTGGCATTGGTCTGGATAAAACTGGGCTCGCTGAAGCGCTGGCACATGCGATCGATTACGAGACCCTCTCGCCTGTCGCGGTGGTCATCACGTTGTCTATGGTGTGTTGGTTGATGGCCAACTTTATGTCCAACACCGCGACCGCCAACTTGTTGATGCCCATCGCGGCAGCCATTGGCGCTTCGATGGAGAGCTTGGCAGTCATTGGCGGGCTGCAAGCCTTATTGGTTGTTGTGGCCTTCTCAGCCTCTCTCGGTATGATTTTGCCTGTCTCAACACCGCCGAACTCCCTGGCTTACTCAACAGGACTGATTGAGAGTAAAGACATGGCCAAAACCGGCGTCATTATTGGCTTGATTGGCCTTGCGATTGTTTATGCAGCAACGCTCATTCTTACGTAACCGTTGCCCCACAGATCATACTTAGCTCGGCGCCCAGGTTCTCTTACCTGGGCGCTTTGTTTCTAGCGCGTTTTCGTGCATATTGCTTACCTTAATGATTTGCTTTGGATTTCACGATTATGGGCTATGAATGGCTGGCATTGGCGGCCGCGTTTTTATGGGCGGTAGCGAGTATTTTGTCTGTCACACCTGCGCAGCACTTAGGGACCTTTGCCTACAGCCGCTGGCGAATGGGGTGCACGTCTGCCATTCTCGCCTCGATGGCTTGGTTGACGGGTGGCTGGGCAAGCGTTGAGCTCACTGCAGTTTCAGCCATGGCGCTATCGGGCTTAGTGGGTATCTTCATCGGTGATACCGCGCTGTTTGCCTGTCTCAATCGCATGGGACCACGACAAGCAGGTTTGCTTTTCTCATGCCATGCGGTGTTCTCTGCCGCACTCGGCTATTTCCTGTTTAGCGAAAGCATGAGCTCGCTTGAGCTCATCGGTTCAGCGCTGGTCTTTTCCGGTGTCTTAACGGCGATATTTTTCGGGCGCAGAGGTCAAGTGGCGAATAGCTTAGAGTCCATTAAAGGCAACATTTGGGCAGGGATCGGACTTGGTCTCCTCGCTGCGCTGTGTCAGGCATTGGGCGGCATTATCGCCAAGCCGATTATGCAAACCGCGATCGATCCCATCGCCGCCTCCGCCATGCGTATGATGACCGCCTTTGTCGCGCACAGCGTCTTTTTTCTCTCCGGCGCACGGCTAGCGAGAGCGACGCAACCGATGAACACGCGCATTTTTGCGATTACCGCGATCAACGGTTTTCTCGCGATGGCAGTAGGGATGACACTGATCCTCTATGCGCTGCGTGAAGGGAACGTCGGTATGGTTGCGCTACTCTCTTCCACCACGCCCATCATGTTGTTGCCTATACTGTGGATCTACACCAAAAAGCGCCCCAACCGTTATGCGTGGATTGGCGCTTTGGTCGCGGTCGCCGGCACCAGTATCTTGGTGAGTTGAACCCAAGGCTCACACAGGTTAGTGTGAACAGCGGCCATCAATAGCACCTATTGAACTAATAGATAGATTCCGCTTTAAAAGGGATAAAATTAGGTCGAGACTTGCAAGTAAAGAGAGACGGAGTAATTCCACACACTGGGCATGGTGAAAGATAACAACGGCATTTCGCCCAGTTTATTTGATCTTAACCTACAGTTTTGGTTAAAAAGTGTAGTAAAATTACGCTAATTTTGTTTCCAAAGTTACTTTGAAATTTTAACGAGGACATCACTATGTCAGCTAAGAAGCCATTGGCTCTAGTTATCCTTGACGGTTACGGTCACCGTGAGGACACAGCAAGCAACGCTATCGCAAACGCAAAAAAACCGGTTATGGATGCGCTACTTGCTAACCACCCACACACACTCATTTCTGCATCAGGTATGGACGTTGGTCTACCGGACGGTCAAATGGGTAACTCAGAAGTGGGTCACACAAACATTGGTGCTGGCCGTGTGGTTTACCAAGATCTGACTCGTATCACCAAATCCATCTCTGACGGCGAATTTGCCGAAACGCCAGCGCTAGTCGAAGCAGTAGACGCAGCGGTAAAAGCCGGGAAAGCGGTTCATATCATGGGTCTGATGTCACCAGGCGGTGTTCACTCTCACGAAGATCACATCTACGCAGCGGTTGAAATGGCTGCCGCTCGTGGCGCAGAAAAGATCTACCTACACTGCTTCCTAGACGGTCGTGACACACCACCACGCAGCGCAGAAAACTCACTCAAGCGCTTTGATGAACTGTTTGCGAAGCTGGGTAAAGGTCGCATTGCTTCTCTAGTGGGCCGTTACTACGCAATGGACCGTGACAACAACTGGGAACGTGTTCAAGTTGCTTACGACTTGCTAACGCAAGCTAAAGCGGACTTCACGTTTGATTCTGCGGTTGAGGGTCTTGAAGCGGCTTACGCTCGCGAAGAGAACGACGAATTTGTTAAAGCCACTGCGATTAAGACTGACGCACAAGAAGACGCCATAATGCAAGACGGCGACGCGTTGATCTTCATGAACTACCGTGCAGACCGCGCACGCCAAATTACACGTGCTTTCGTGCCTGAATTTGACGGTTTTGAGCGTGCGGTATTCCCAGCCCTTCACTTTGTGATGCTGACTCAGTACGCTGCCGATATCCCACTGGCGATTGCCTTCCCACCGGCGTCTCTTGAGAACACCTACGGTGAGTGGCTATCAAAGCAAGGCCAAACTCAGCTACGTATTTCAGAGACAGAAAAATACGCACACGTGACCTTCTTCTTCAACGGTGGTGTTGAGCAAGAGTTCGACGGTGAAGAGCGTCAACTCGTGGCTTCTCCAAAAGTGGCGACGTACGACCTTCAACCAGAAATGAGCTCTGCTGAACTGACTGAAAAGATGGTTGCCGCGATCAAATCTGGCAAATACGACACCATCATCTGTAACTACCCGAACGCCGATATGGTCGGTCACACTGGTGTGTACGACGCAGCAGAAAAAGCGATTGAAGCGCTAAACGCCAGCGTTGGCCAAGTCGTTGAAGCAATCAAAGAAGTGGGCGGTCAACTGCTGATCACAGCAGACCACGGTAACGCGGAAATGATGGTCGACCCAGAAACAGGCGGCACACACACTGCGCACACCAACCTACCGGTGCCTCTGATTTACGTTGGTGACAAAGCGGTTGAGTTTAAAGAAGGCGGAAAACTGTCTGACCTAGCGCCAACCATGCTGTCTCTTGCAGGTCTAGAAATCCCAGCAGAAATGACCGGGGAAATTCTGGTTAAATAAGTTTGCTGCTGTGATAGAGAACCAAAGCCCGAGCCCATGCTCGGGCTTTTTGTGTATTCCAATTTCTGATTTGGGTATACTGACCCAATCTCAAACACTTAGGACAGACAGAGCCATGGTATTGGTTGGGCAAGGACAGCGCAGTTTGCTTTTGAAACCGATGACGGTTTGGATTCTCGCCGTACTCTGTTGGCTTCCTATGACCAGTTTTGCCTCGACCTCTGAGCTTAAAGGGGTCAGTAGCGAGATTTCCCGCCAAAAGCAAAATCTCTCCTCGCAACAAAAAAAGCTCGATGAGCTTCAGCAGTCTCTCAAACAGCAAGAGCTCGGCATCACTCGACTCGAAAAAGAGATCACTGAGACCAAGGCGCAACAAAAGAAAACCCAAGAGAGCATTGCAGAGCTCCAACGCCAAATTGATCAGCTAGAAACACAAAAAAAAGCCCAAAGCGACAAGCTTGCCGAGTTGATTCAGACCTATTACATGACAGAACGTGCGAAAGCGCCAGCCAATATGCTCAATCGTGGTGTGGAAGAAGATCGCATCAGCCAATACTTCCAACACCTAGCCAAACAGCGCGCTGACATCATCGATGAGTTGCAACTCACTACTGAAAAGCTAACGTCAAGTCAACGCCAACTCGAGTTAGAACAAGCGCAAATTGCTGCACTACTCAAGCAGCAAACTGAGCAGAAAAACGCGCTCACCAAAACGCAATCCAGTCGCCAAGGCACGGTCGCCAACATCAAAAAGAGCATTTCCAACGACCAAGTCTACCTTTCTGAATTGCAACGCAATGAGACGCGCTTAAAAGCGGAAATCGCCAAGGCCGCTAAACGCAATGCCGTGCCGATGGATGGTATTGCACGACAAAAAGGCAAACTGCCTTGGCCACTGAAAGGCCGTATCCTACATCGCTACGGCGCGCCGCAAACTGGTCAATTAAGCTGGAAGGGATGGGTGATTGACGCCGATTACGGTCAATCGGTCAAAGCCGTCTATTCTGGCACCGTGGTCTTTGCGGAGTATTTACGAGGCTATGGCCTGGTTGTTCTGCTGGATCACGGCAAAGGCGATATGACCTTATACGGGTTTAACCAAAGTTTGATGAAAAAAGAAGGCGACAAAGTCACCGCCGGAGAGACCATTGCCCTAGCAGGTGATACTGGCGGTCAGCCACAGGCGTCCCTCTACTTTGAGATTCGCCGTAACAGCAAAACCCAAGACCCAAGTCAGTGGCTCACCCGTTAGCCTAGCGATGGTCAGCGCGGCTGATAGTACGCCTCAACCTGTTCAATAAACGTCGCTAATTGATTGGCGGGTAGCGCATTGATGCCAGCGGCCCCCTCTCTTCCACCGCCCGTCGCAAACGCCGAACAAATCGCCCCTGCTCCCTGTTTATTGTTCAAAGGCGCACGCAGTGAAACCAAGAAACTCCCATCAGGATTTTGTGTCAGTACTGCGTGCGCAGAGTGAGGCGCCTGATTCGCTAACGCGTTGCCATACACGCCGCTGACGCGCCTTGCCGCAGGTTCATCAGGCAATTCAAAGACACTCAATGTTGGGCTACGGTAACTGGCTTCCACCGACAATGCCCTCTCCATGTCTGCGTGATAAGCGGCTTTTAATTGCCAATATGGGGAGTGCTTGTCAGCAATCACAGCAAAAGGATCATCATAAGCCAAAAGGGTGTTAAACAGTGCTGCCGGGTGGTAGTGCAAGTCCTCAATCTTGGCGCCATAACCGTTGTAATTGATCAGCGTCCCCAACTCTTGTAGCTGCGCGGCTTGTTTACTATCCAGCCCCGCTTGGATAGCTAGCTGCTGCGCTGTCGCAATAAGATTGTCGCCAAAGGCAGCGGTGATGGCCCAAAAGTGAAAACGCCCGTCGAGCCACTGATCGACAATGAGCGCGGTACACATGTTGGCATCGAGATTGATGTGAGCATCGAGCAGTGGGTGCTCGGGGATGTTGCCCGATCGGTGATGATCGGCATAGAAGACTGACACACCGCCATCCAGTAAGCTCTCCAACGCGACTCGATTTTTTTCCATCGAGATATCGAGCACTGTCACGCTATCGCCAGGCTGTGGCGATACCTTGTCTAGCAATTGGATGTCACGTTTGACGCCGGTGACCAGCGTTGTCTCTTTCGGCTGCGCTAAGCGCAGTTGCAGTAAGGCGATGATGCCATCGGCATCGCCATTAAACACATCGTAATGCATAAAAAACCCATTCACTTATCTTTCGATACTGTAATGGGTCTTAAAAAATCTAACAATTTTAATTCGTTATAACTAGGATCGAAAAAGCCAGTGCTGCGCGCCGTTAAGCATGCATGGCTTTGACCCCTTCCTCAAACAATTGTAACTGTTCAAGCCCCTGAGCCGTCGCTTTGGGCTTCACAATGGCGATCATTTGTAGCATTCCGCGATGAATGACTTGCTCGGTAATCTGTGTCCGTGGAGACATGGCAGATTGATACGCCAGCCAACTGGACGCAATCAAATGTAAGCTAGTGACCAGAGATTGCATTTCTTGCTCAGAGACATCCAATAAATCCAAAGCGACAAAGGCGTGCATGATCCCAATGAGATTGGTTTGCAGCTTCTCCTGCACTTGAATGTAGTCATCATGCAGCTGTTCATCTCGGCCCAAGATTTCTGGCAAGTTGGCATAGAAGAAACGGTATTTCCACATCAGGGTAAAAATAGAGTCGAGATAGTGCTTAAGTAACACCAAACTCTCCTGCTGACCTTGAATCGGCGTGAAACGTTCAAGCAGCTCGTTGGAGTAGAGCGTAAAAATCTCACGCACAATTTCTTGCTTATTGCGGAAGTGGTAATAGAGATTCCCGGGACTAATATCAATATGCGCGGCGATATGATTGGTGGTAATGGTGCGTTCACCATGCTCGTTAAACAGCTCCAAAGCCGCTAAGACAATTTTGTCGCGAGTCTTCATGAATAATCCGTATCCTTTCTTGTTATTTCAGCAGTATAGCGGCTAGTGTAACCGATAACAAAAAAGCGCCTGGTCATATCAGGCGCTTTGCAAAGATTACTCAATTATTTGTGGTAAGGCTTGGATAACTCGTGGACCGCCTCAACAAACACGCCAGCATTTTCAGGTGGCACGTCCAAATGGATGCCGTGTCCGAGGTTAAATACGTGACCTGTGCCCGCATCACCAAAGCCCGCCAGAATGCTCGCTACCTCTTGTTGGATTCGCTCCGGTGAGGCATAGAGCATGGATGGGTCCATGTTGCCTTGCAGTGCCACTTTGTCACCGACTCGCGCTTTGGCGTCTTCGATGTTGATGGTCCAATCCAGTCCGACCGCATCACACCCTGTTGCGGCGATCTGCTCAAGCCACATTCCACCGTTTTTGGTAAACAGCGTGACAGGAACGCGGCGGCCTTCGTTTTCACGCACCAGTCCATCGACAATTTTGTGCATGTACTGCAATGAGAACAGCTGATAGTCACGTGGGGTCAATACACCGCCCCAAGTATCAAATACCATCACGGATTGTGCGCCCGCTTTGATTTGCGCGTTAAGGTACGCAATCACACTGTCCGCCAGTTTATCTAGCAACAGGTGCAAGGTTTGTGGCTCGGCATACATCATCTTTTTAATTTTGGTGAAGGCTTTCGAGCTGCCACCTTCCACCATGTAGGTAGCGAGTGTCCATGGGCTACCCGAGAAACCAATCAGCGGCACGTCACCATTGAGATCTTTACGAATTTGGCGCACAGCGTTCATGACGTACTGAAGTTCGCCTTCTGGATCTGGGATACCAATTTTATCGACGTCAGCTTTCGAGGCAATCGGGCGATCGAAAACCGGGCCCTCACCCGCAGCAAAGCGGAGGCCTAATCCCATCGCATCTGGAATCGTCAAAATATCGGAGAACAAAATCGCGGCATCAAGTGGAAAGCGACGTAACGGTTGAAGTGTCACTTCTGAGGCCAGCTCTGCGTTTTTACACAGTGACATAAAATCACCCGCTTGAGCGCGCGTGGCTTTGTATTCTGGCAGGTAGCGACCCGCTTGGCGCATCATCCATACCGGGGTGTAATCAACAGGCTCTTTGAGCAGAGCACGAAGATAACGGTCGTTTTTGAGTTCTGTCATTCTGTTCTTCCAATCATTTAAGCTGACTTTTTATCGCTCGTATTCTAACACTGTTTAGCTCTCAAAAGCGGTGTGCTTTGCAACCCAGATCAAGTTATTTACTATTAAATCAGTGCTTAATTTGCGCTCAACGCATTGGAGTGTTAAATATTTGTTTGCTAGCGAAAACTACAATTATAAACTGAACATCTCCGTGTTCAGCATCTCATAACGACATCTTACTTACCCCCTCCCTCTCGGAGGGTTTTTTTTATCTCTGCAAGCGTATGTTCAATCAGTGCTCTCGCGATGGTGCCTACTGGCGCAACTGGCGGCATGGCGTCAACCGTAAACCACCGCGCATCACTGAGCTCACTGTAGTCGGGTTTCAATGTGCCACCGGCATAGTCGGCTAAAAAGCCCATCATCATGCTCGATGGAAAGGCCCAAGGTTGGCTACTAAAGTAACGCACGTTGGTGACGTCAATCCCCGTCTCCTCCTTGACTTCTCGCGCCACACATTGCTCAAGGGTCTCTCCGACTTCTACAAAGCCCGCTATGACGGTATACATGCCATTTCGATGTCTCGGGTGTTGAGCAAGTAAAATCGAGTCTTGGTGGCGTACAGCGACGATAATGCAGGGAAAAATGCGCGGATAATGCAACGTTCGGCATTCACCACACTGCATCGCCAATTGATTGTGATTGAGATGGTTACGGCCACCGCATTGCGGGCAAAAACGCATCGTCTGACGCATGTGACCATATTGCACCGCTTTGCTGGCCAACAGAAACAGCGCCTCAGGTAGCGCAAGCGCTTCTCGAAGCGAAGTAAGAGGTAATGGTTGGTCCACCCACTCCTCACAAAGCCACATGACGGGAAGCCCTTCGTAGTGACCGATTTCTATCGCCTCATGCGCAGGCAATTCGAGGGTGTCAGCACAGCCTTTTGGCAACGCACCGTCGGGTAACCAAAGCTCACTTCCCGAGACTACACACCAGTAAGCATCACCCATACGGTTCGTGTCACTTTTCTTTAACATCAGCCACTCCCTTTACTTGCAGTTCGTCTATTTTACTGGCAATCTAAATTCATACCAGAGTTTGTAGTGGGAAAGATCTCCGGCTATAAATTTTAGTAAGGACAAGAGGTTAATTCTCTCAACCTGCTTTGATTTCAAAGCGTAACGATCATCCGGATGGTGATCTGACAAGAGGGCCTGGTCATGTTAAGAAAACTAAAAAGAACCCAAGAACAATGGGGCGGATCGAGTGATGTTATCGACCATTGGTTAGATAGCCGCCAACGTTTGATCGTTGAATTTTGTAAGCTTGCCGCCCTACAACCAACCTCCTCGAAAACGGCTGTCGTCGAACTCCCTACCCCTGCTGAACTGCAACATTTTTGTGGCGAACTGGTAGACTATATTTCCGAAGGTCATTTTAAAATTTACGACATGGTCATGGATAAATGGCGCTCGACAGGCTTTGAAGCGACCGATGAGATAAACGATACCTACGGTAAAATTGTCCTGACCACTGAGCCTTTATTAAACTTTACCGATAAGTACGCAGCGGTAAGCGACGACGAGACGTTAGACGATTTTGATGCGGACATGTCTGAGATTGGCGAAGTGATCGAAGAGCGCTTCGAAGTCGAAGATCGCCTCATTCAGCTTATTGCGGACAGCTTAGCCATTCCGCCCGGCGCTTAATTTATTCCCAGCCCCCTCATTTACTTAAAGGTCGATTCACCTCGATAAAGTCAACAGACATCGACCTCTAGGCACTAGGCACTAAATTCTATTCCCAAATACAAAAAAGGCACCCGAAGGTGCCTTTTTTCATGTCGCTGTATGATTACTCTTCAGAAGAGAAACCTGCGTTAAGCAATGCTGCAAGGTTGTCTGTTGCTTGTTCAGCAGATGGACCTTCTTGCTCTTGTGCACGCTTCGCTTGACGATCTTGGTGGTATGCGAAACCGGTACCTGCTGGAATCAGACGGCCAACAATCACGTTTTCTTTCAGACCACGTAGCTCATCACGCTTACCAGAAACAGCCGCTTCTGTTAGTACGCGAGTTGTTTCCTGGAACGATGCCGCAGAGATGAACGACTCAGTCGCTAGCGACGCTTTCGTGATACCTAGTAGTTCACGTTCAAAGCGAGCTGGCTCTTTGCCTTCAGCTTCTAGCTGGCGGTTCGCAATCTTCACTTGTGAGTATTCTACCTGCTCACCCGCTAGGAACTCAGAGTCACCAGCGTGTGTGATAGTACACTTACGTAGCATCTGACGAACGATAGTCTCGATGTGCTTATCGTTAATCTTAACGCCTTGCAGACGGTATACTTCTTGAACTTCGTTCGCGATGTATTGCGTCACAGCGTGGATACCACGTAGACGAAGGATGTCATGCGGAGACTCTGGGCCGTCGGCGATCACATCACCACGTTCCACTTTCTCACCTTCGAACACGTTAAGCTGACGGTGCTTAGGAATCATCTCTTCGTAGGTGTCACCACCTTCACGAGTGATCACTAGACGACGCTTACCTTTGGTCTCTTTACCGAATGACACAGTACCTGTGTGCTCAGCAAGGATCGCAGGCTCTTTTGGCTTACGAGCTTCGAATAGGTCCGCAACGCGTGGAAGACCACCAGTGATATCTCGGTTACCACCTGACTTCTGAGGAATACGTGCAAGCGTATCACCCACACCCACTTCAGCGCCGTCTTCGATGTTCACAATCGCTTTACCAGGCAGGAAGTAATGCGCTGGCATTTCAGTACCAGGGATCAATACATCGTTACCTTGCGCATCAACAAGTTTGATAGCTGGACGCATATCTTTACCTGCTGCCGGGCGAGCGGCGGCTTCCGTCACTTCGCTTGAAGATAGACCAGTCAAATCGTCGGTTTGACGAGATACAGTTACGCCATCGATCATGTCAACGAACTGGATGCGACCTGCCACTTCAGTGATGATTGGCATGGTGTGCGCTTCCCAGTTTGCCACGGTCTCACCGGACTTCACTGCGTCGCCATCGCCTTTGCTCAATAGAGAGCCGTAAGGCAATTTGTGTTTCTCTTTAGTACGACCGAACTCGTCAATGATCATCATTTCAGAAGCACGAGAGGTGATCACCAGCTTGCCATCTTTGTTGATAACAAATTTCGCATTGCTGAGTTTCACAGAACCGTCGTTCTTCGCTTGGATGCTGTTCTCAGCCGCTGCTGTCGATGCCGCACCACCGATGTGGAACGTACGCATCGTTAGCTGTGTACCTGGTTCACCGATAGACTGAGCAGCGATAACACCGACTGCTTCACCTTGGTTCACTAGGTGACCACGTGCTAGGTCACGACCGTAACATTGTGCACAACAACCGAAGTCAGCATCACAGGTTACAACAGAGCGTACGCGCATGCTGTCTACTGAGTTCTCTTCCATGATTTGACACCACTTCTCATCGATCAGCGTGTTACGTGGAATAAGAACTTCTTCAGTACCTGGCTTCATCACGTCTTCAGCAACAACACGACCTAGCGCTAGCTCAGTCAGTGCCACTTTAACGTCACCACCTTCGATGTGAGGCATCATGTCGACGCCTTCGTGCGTACCACAGTCATGCTCGGTAACGACAACGTCTTGAGCAACGTCTACGAGACGACGAGTTAGGTAACCCGAGTTCGCTGTTTTCAGTGCCGTATCCGCAAGACCCTTACGAGCACCGTGCGTTGAGATAAAGTACTGAAGTACGTTTAGACCTTCTTTAAAGTTTGCAGTGATCGGCGTTTCGATGATTGAACCATCTGGACGCGCCATCAGACCACGCATACCGGCAAGCTGACGAATCTGAGCAGCAGAACCACGAGCGCCCGAGTCAGCCATCATGTAGATGCTGTTGAACGACTCTTGTTGCTCTTCTTCACCATCGCGGTTAACCACAGTTTCAGAAGAGAGGTTCTCCATCATCGCTTTCGCAACACGATCGTTGGTTGATGCCCAAATATCGATCACTTTGTTGTAGCGCTCACCCGCAGTAACAAGACCTGACTGGTACTGTTCTTGGATTTCGCGTACTTCTTCTTCTGCTTCTGCGATTTCAGTGTACTTCGCCTCTGGTACTACCATGTCGTCGATACCGACAGACACACCAGATAGTGCTGCGTAAGCAAAACCTGCGTACATGATTTGGTCAGCGAAGATAACCGTGTCTTTCAGACCCAGTTTACGGTAAGCCTCGTTCAACAGGTTCGAAATCTGTTTCTTACCAAGCTTTTGGTTCACTAGGCTGTATGGAAGACCTGATGGCACGATTTGCCATAGCATTGCACGACCAATCGTGGTGTCCACGAGTTTGGTTTCAGTGGTGCTGTTGCCGTCTTCATCAACAACGGTTTCAGTAATACGTACTTTTACGCGTGCATGTAGCTCTGCGCTCTTAGTGCGGTATGCCTTTTCAGCCTCTTCTGGGCCAGCAAGGTACATGCCTTCACCTTTCACGTTGATCTTGTCACGAGTCATGTAGTACAGACCCAATACCACGTCCTGAGAAGGTACGATGATAGGATCACCCGATGCTGGCGACAGAATGTTGTTTGTCGACATCATCAGAGTACGAGCTTCAAGCTGTGCTTCTAGAGTTAGAGGCACGTGAACCGCCATTTGGTCACCATCGAAGTCCGCGTTATACGCCGCACACACAAGTGGGTGTAGCTGAATCGCTTTACCTTCGATCAGTACAGGTTCGAACGCCTGGATACCAAGACGGTGAAGTGTTGGTGCACGGTTCAATAGTACTGGGTGTTCACGGATCACTTCGTCTAGGATATCCCAAACGACCGCTTCTTCACGCTCTACCATCTTCTTCGCAGCTTTGATTGTCGTCGCAAGACCACGAGTCTCTAGCTTGCTGTAGATGAATGGTTTGAATAGCTCAAGTGCCATCTTCTTAGGAAGACCACACTGGTGCAGACGAAGGTATGGACCTACTGTGATTACAGAACGGCCAGAGTAGTCTACACGTTTACCTAGAAGGTTCTGACGGAAACGACCTTGTTTACCCTTGATCATATCAGCAAGAGATTTCAGAGGGCGCTTATTCGAACCTGTGATCGCACGACCGCGACGACCGTTATCTAGAAGGGCATCAACAGACTCTTGCAACATACGCTTTTCGTTACGTACGATGATGTCCGGAGCCGCTAGCTCTAGTAGACGCTTCAAACGGTTGTTACGGTTGATGACGCGACGGTATAGGTCGTTCAGATCAGATGTCGCGAAACGACCGCCGTCTAGTGGTACTAGAGGACGTAGATCTGGCGGAAGTACCGGAAGCACAGTCAGGATCATCCACTCTGGGTTGTTACCCGATTGAACGAACGCTTCAACAAGCTTCAGACGCTTCGTGATTTTCTTACGCTTAGTCTCTGAGTTAGTCGACTGAAGCTCTTCACGCATCTCTTCGATTTCAGCAGGCAGATCCATAGACGCAAGTAGGTCTTTGATCGCTTCTGCGCCCATCTTAGCCGTGAATTCATCACCCCACTCTTCTAGACGATCCAGATACTCTTCTTCAGTCAGCATCTGACCTTTTTCTAGATCCGTCATACCCGGCTCTGTTACCACGTACATTTCGAAGTAAAGAACACGTTCGATATCACGTAGAGGGATATCCATCAGTAGACCGATACGAGACGGCAGTGATTTTAGGAACCAGATGTGAGCCACTGGTGAAGCAAGCTCGATGTGGCCCATGCGGTCACGACGAACTTTAGTTTGTGTAACTTCAACGCCACACTTCTCACAGATAACACCACGGTGTTTCAGACGCTTGTATTTGCCACAAAGACATTCGTAGTCTTTTACTGGGCCAAAAATACGCGCACAGAACAGACCATCGCGCTCAGGTTTGAACGTACGATAGTTGATCGTTTCAGGTTTTTTCACTTCACCGAAAGACCATGAACGGATCATGTCTGGTGAAGATAGACCGATTTTGATTGCATCAAACTCTTCGGTCTTATGCTGTGCTTTTAGAAAGTTTAATAAGTCTTTCACAATCAGCTCCTGTAAGGAGTTAAAAGATGCCCGCCAAGACAGGCACCTTCTACCAAATAACCCAATTTATCTCTGTCTCAGAGATGGTGGATTACTCTTCGTCTTCTAGCTCGATGTTGATACCTAGCGAGCGAATCTCTTTCAACAATACGTTGAACGATTCTGGCATACCAGGTTCCATGCTGTGGTTACCGTCGACGATGTTTTTGTACATCTTCGTACGGCCATTCACGTCATCCGACTTAACGGTTAGCATTTCTTGTAGCGTGTAAGCAGCACCGTATGCTTCAAGTGCCCATACTTCCATCTCACCGAAACGCTGACCACCGAACTGAGCTTTACCACCAAGTGGCTGCTGAGTTACTAGGCTGTATGAGCCGGTTGAACGAGCATGCATCTTGTCATCAACAAGGTGGTTCAGTTTGAGCATGTACATGTAACCTACGGTTACCGGACGCTCAAACGCATCACCAGTGCGACCATCAAACAGTGTTAGCTGACCAGATTCTGGTAGATCACCCAGTTTCAGTAGCTCTTTAATTGATGTTTCGTTCGCACCGTCAAAGACTGGTGTCGCGATTGGTAGACCACCACGAAGGTTTCCGATCAGCGTGCGTACTTCGTCATCTGATAGTGAAGCAATGTCCACTTGCTGACGCGTTTCGCCAAGGTCGTAGACTTTCTGTAGGAAGTCACGGAACTTAGCCAGCTCTTGCTGCTCTTTCACCATCTGGTTGATCTTGTCACCGATGCCTTTCGCCGCCAGACCTAAGTGAACTTCTAGGATCTGACCGATGTTCATACGCGAAGGTACACCCAGTGGGTTCAGAACGATGTCGACCGGTTGGCCTTTCTCATCGTATGGCATGTCTTCAACAGGGTTGATCTTAGAGATTACACCCTTGTTACCGTGACGACCCGCCATCTTATCACCAGGCTGAATGCGACGTTTCACCGCGAGGTAAACTTTCACAATCTTCAGTACGCCAGGAGCAAGATCATCACCTTGTGTGATCTTACGACGCTTAGTTTCAAACTTCTTATCGAAGTCCGCTTTTAGCTCGTCCCACTGCTCAGCCAATTGCTCTAGCTGAGTTTGTAGTGCGTCGTCTTCTAGCGTGAACTCAAGCCACTTCTTACGATCCGTTGCGTCAAGTTTCGCTTCCGCGTAGCCACCGTCAATCAAGACAGCTCTCACACGGTTAAGAAGGCCACCCTCAAGAATCTGGAATTCTTCAGTTAGGTCTTTCTTCGCTTCTTTCAGCTGCATCTGCTCAATTTCAAGCGCACGCTTGTCTTTCTCTACGCCATCACGAGTAAAGACTTGAACATCGATGATGGTACCTGAAACAGAGTTTGGTACACGCAGTGACGTATCTTTCACGTCTGATGCTTTTTCACCGAAGATAGCACGCAATAGCTTCTCTTCAGGCGTCAGCTGAGTTTCACCTTTCGGCGTCACTTTACCAACTAGGATGTCGCCACCCTTCACTTCAGCACCGATGTATACGATACCTGACTCGTCAAGTTTAGACAGAGCAGACTCACCTACGTTTGGAATGTCAGCTGTGATCTCTTCTGCGCCAAGCTTAGTATCACGCGCCACACAAGATAGCTCTTGGATGTGGATCGTTGTGAAACGGTCTTCTTGAACGACGCGCTCAGACACTAAGATCGAGTCTTCGAAGTTGTAACCGTTCCAAGGCATGAACGCGATACGCATGTTCTGACCAAGCGCTAGCTCACCAAGGTCTGTTGAAGGACCATCAGCTAGAACGTCGCCACGTAGTACAGACTCACCTGGCATCACACATGGACGCTGGTTGATACACGTGTTTTGGTTTGAACGTGTGTACTTCGTTAGGTTGTAGATATCGATACCCGCTTCGCCAGGAATCAACTCTTCTTCGTTAACCTTAACGACGATGCGCGATGCGTCCACTGACTGGATAACACCACCACGTTTCGCTACCGCTGTCACACCAGAGTCAACCGCGATGTTACGCTCGATACCCGTACCAACGAGAGGCTTGTCAGCCTTCAGTGTTGGAACAGCCTGACGTTGCATGTTCGCACCCATCAATGCACGGTTCGCATCATCGTGTTCTAGGAACGGGATAAGCGATGCAGCGATAGATACAACCTGGTTGGTTGCAACGTCCATGTAATCAACATGTTCGCGTGGGTGTAGACCAGATTCACCTTTCTGACGAGCCGTGATCAGCTCTTCAGCAAATGTGCCTTCTTCAGTCAGAACCGTGTTCGCCTGAGCGATAACGTACTGACCTTCTTGAATAGCAGATAGGTAATCCACTTCGTCTGTTACTACGCCATCAACAACGCGACGGTATGGAGTTTCTAGGAAACCGTACTCGTTACAACGCGCAAACGCAGACAGAGAGTTGATCAGACCGATGTTTGGACCTTCAGGCGTTTCGATAGGACATAGACGACCGTAGTGCGTTACGTGTACGTCACGTACTTCGAAGCCAGCACGCTCACGAGTTAGACCGCCAGGACCCAATGCAGAAATACGACGCTTGTGCGTGACTTCTGATAGTGGGTTGTTTTGGTCCATAAACTGAGACAGCTGTGAAGAGCCAAAGAATTCTTTTACTGCCGCTGAGATAGGCTTAGCGTTGATCAGGTCTTGAGGCATGATAGCATCAAGATCGCCAAGGCTTAGGCGCTCTTTAACCGCACGTTCGACACGAACAAGACCAACACGGAATTGGTTTTCAGCCATTTCGCCAACGCTACGGATACGACGGTTACCTAGGTGGTCGATATCGTCCACTTCGCCGATGCCGTTACGGATAGCGATAAGCTTCTTCATCACTTCGATGATATCAGTCTCATCAAGAGTGCCTTGCTCACCAGCATCTTCACGTTCGATAGAGCTGTTGAACTTCATACGACCAACAGTCGATAGATCGTAACGCTCTTCAGAGAAGAATAGGCTTTCGAACAGAGCTTCTGCCGCTTCTTTCGTTGGTGGCTCGCCAGGGCGCATCATGCGGTAGATTTCAACTAGCGCAGAGATGCGATCAACGGTGCTGTCGATACGTAAGGTATCAGACATGAATGGACCGTGATCAAGATCGTTAGTAAAGAGCACTTCAAGCGCTTTGTGACCTGCTTGAGACAGGTTCGCGAGTGCTTCTAGGCTGATCTCTTGGTTAGCTGCAACAATGATCTCGCCAGTGGCTTCATTGATGTAATCTTTTGATGCCACTTTGCCTACGATGTACTCAACCGGTACTTCAATATGATCAACACCATCTTTTTCAAGCTGGCGAATGTGGCGAGCCGTCACGCGACGACCTTGTTCAACATACACCGTACCGTTGGCTTCGATATTGAATGTCGCTGTTTCGCCACGTAGGCGATCAGGGACCAACTCCATCAATAGAGTTTGGTCTTTCACTTCGAAGTTCACCTTCTCAAAGAAGATGTCTAGGATCTCTTCTGTCGTCTTACCTAGTGCGCGCAGAATGATCGAAGCGGGTAGCTTACGACGGCGGTCGATACGTACGTATAGGTTATCCTTAGGATCGAACTCAAAATCAAGCCATGAACCACGGTAAGGGATAACACGTGCGTTATAAAGAACTTTACCCGATGAGTGGGTCTTACCCTTATCGCTGTCGAAGAATACGCCTGGGCTTCTGTGCAGCTGGGATACGATAACCCTCTCGGTACCATTGATTACGAAGGTACCATTGTCTGTCATAAGCGGAATCTCGCCCATGTAGACTTCTTGTTCTTTAATGTCTTTGACAGTACCTGCTGGCGCGTCTTTATCAAAAATAACTAGGCGAAGTTTTACGCGTAGTGGTTTTGAATAAGTAACGCCGCGGATTTGACATTCTTTCACGTCAAATACTGGCTCACCAAGACGGTAGCTAACGTATTGCAGCTCGGAATTGCCGTTGTAGCTCTGGATTGGGAATACAGAACGGAAAGCAGCCTCAAGACCGTATTGCCCCTCAGGATCCTGTTCGATGAATTTTTCGAACGAATCGAGCTGGATCGATAGCAGGTATGGAATGTCCAAAACTTGTGGACGAGTACCAAAGTCCTTACGGATGCGCTTTTTCTCGGTATAAGAGTAAACCATGGGGTTCCTCAGCTCGCTGATAAGTGACCCAAACTGTCTCAAATCGTTAGGAGACAGTGACTGAACAACTGTTTAACAGTAGTGACATTTCATAAAGCAACAATGAAATGTTTTTTTGCTTAAGCTTAGGTGACTAAACAGCGGAAAATTCACCTATGCCCTACAGCGCAAAAAGGCCGGTGGTTAGAAAACCACCAGCCATTAGCCGTTAGGCTAAGAAACTATGCAGTAATTACTTAACAGTAACACTTGCACCTGCTTCTTCTAGCTGAGCTTTAAGAGCTTCAGCTTCAGCTTTCTCAACGCCTTCTTTTAGAGGTGCTGGAGCGCCGTCTACTAGAGCTTTAGCTTCTTTAAGGCCTAGACCAGTTGCGCCACGTACTGCTTTGATTACAGCAACTTTGTTACCGCCAGCAGATTCTAGGATTACGTCGAATTCAGTTTGCTCAGCAGCAGCTTCGCCTGCAGCAGCACCGCCAGCTACAACAGCAGCAGCAGCAGATACGCCGAACTTTTCTTCCATCGCTTCGATTAGTTCAACAACTTGCATCACAGACATTTCTGCGATTGCGTCTAGGATTTGCTCGTTAGTAATAGACATAACAATTCTCTTTTAAAATCAACAATAAGTTTAATTAGCAACCAGTAAAAAGCAAGGCTTACGCCGCTGCTTCTTCTTTTTGATCGCGGATAGCAGCGATAGTACGTGCCAACTTGCCAGCAGAAGCTTCTTTCATGCACATCATTAGGCGTGCAATCGCTTCGTCGTAAGTTGGTAGTGTCGCTAGTACTTCAGCGTCAGTTAGCGCGCCTTCAAATGCAGCAGCTTTGATCTCGAAGTCTTTGTTCTCTTTAGCGAAGTCTTTGAAAAGACGCGCTGCAGCACCTGGGTGCTCGTTAGAGAACGCGATGAGAGTAGGACCAGTGAAAGTGTCTGTTAGACACTCGTAGTCTGTACCTTCAACCGCACGACGCATTAGAGTGTTACGAACAACTCGTACGTAAACGCCAGCTTCACGAGCTTGCTTACGTAGTGAAGTCATTGCGCTTACTTCAACGCCACGAGAATCAGCTACAACTGCAGAAAGTGCACCACTGGCAGCTTCGTTGACTTCAGCAACAATTGCTTTTTTGTCTTGAAGGTTTAAAGCCATCTTGGATTTACTCCTGGTTGTTGTTACACCACTCACTATTATCACAACAGTGAGAGCTATTGAGGTGCTTCCCAGAAGAAAGGTAACTATTTACATAGAGCTTTCTGTCAGTTCGGGCACCATCTACGTAGGAGAATTAAGCCTGAAGTTGTAAAACAAATTCAGACACCTACGGTCTTGGACGGAGACTGGGTCATAATTCACAGCCAATTCTTAACGAATTGAATGAACCAAAGTTCAGCCCCAACCACAAATATTAGGCGCAAAATTATACATTAATTTTGCGCCTAAGCAAATATATTATGCTTGAGTGTTCAGGCTAGCCTGATCAACAGCAACACCAGCACCCATTGTTGTAGAGATGCTGACTTTCTTCAGGAAAACACCTTTCGCTGAAGATGGCTTAGCTTTCTTCAGAGCCACTAGAAGTGCTTCTAGGTTCTCTTTGATCTGCTCTGCAGAGAAGTTTGCTTTACCGATAGTCGTGTGGATGATGCCGTTTTTGTCGTTACGGTAACGAACCTGACCCGCTTTAGCGTTCTTAACCGCTTCAGCAACGTTAGGAGTTACAGTACCAACTTTAGGGTTTGGCATTAGACCGCGAGGACCTAGGATAGTACCTAGTTGACCTACAACGCGCATTGCATCTGGAGAAGCAACAACTACGTCAAAGTTCATTTCGCCTTTCTTCACTTGCTCAGCAAGATCTTCCATACCCACTAGATCTGCGCCAGCTTCTTTAGCTGCTTCAGCGTTTGCACCTTGAGTGAACACTGCAACGCGGATATCGCGGCCAGTACCGTGAGGTAGTACAGTTGCACCACGTACGTTCTGGTCAGATTTACGAGCATCGATGCCAAGGTTAACAGCAACGTCTACAGACTCAACGAATTTCGCTGTTGCTAGCTCTTGAAGAAGTGCTACAGCTTCGTTGATTTCGTATTCTTTAGTTACGTCAACTTTTTCGCGGATTACGCGCATGCGCTTAGTTAGTTTAGCCATCTTATTAACCCTCTACCACTAGGCCCATTGAACGAGCAGTACCTGCGATAGAACGCTTCATCGCTTCGATGTCAGCACCAGTCATATCAGCAGCTTTAGTTTCTGCGATTTCTTGGATTTGAGCGTCAGTAACAGTACCCACTTTTTCAGTGTTTGGACGACCTGAACCAGACTTAACGCCAGCCGCTTTCTTAAGAAGAACTGCAGCAGGTGGAGTCTTAGTGATGAACGTGAAAGAACGGTCACTGTATACAGTGATAACAACTGGAGTTGGTAGACCTTTCTCTAGAGATTCTGTTTTCGCGTTGAACGCTTTACAGAATTCCATGATGTTCACACCGTGTTGACCTAGTGCAGGACCAACTGGTGGACTTGGGTTTGCCATACCAGCAGCAACTTGCAGCTTGATATAAGCTTCAACTTTCTTAGCCATGATAATTCCTAAATTTTGGGTACAGACGCTATTCGACTGAACAGCTCCCCGTTGATGTCAATACTTGTTACTTTGGTTGAAGCTGGGCTTCAGCCAAAATAATAAGGCGCGAAATTATAGTCATAATCCGCGCCCTACACAACCCTAAAAGGTCATTAATTAATCATGTTTTTCAACTTGACCAAATTCAAGCTCAACTGGTGTTGCACGACCAAAGATCGATACAGACACTTTCAGGCGGCTCTTCTCGTAATCCACTTCTTCAACGGTACCGTTGAAGTCAGCAAATGGACCGTCGGTCACGCGAACCACTTCACCCGCTTCGTACATAGTACGTGGACGAGGTGCTTCACTCGCTTTCTCAAGACGATTCAAGATAGCGTCAGCTTCCTTATCAGAGATAGGAGCTGGACGATCTGAGGTACCACCAATGAAGCCCATGACACGCGGCACACTGCGTACTAAGTGCCATGATTCATCGTTCATGATCATCTGGACTAGAACATAGCCCGGGAAGAACTTACGCTCAGATTTACGACGTTGACCTGCGCGCATTTCCACAACTTCTTCTGTTGGGACTAGCACTTCACCAAACAGCTCTTCCATGCCATGCATTTTGATATGCTCACGAAGAGACTGAGCTACGCGGCCTTCAAATCCAGAGAAGGCTTGAACCACATACCAGCGTTTTTTAGGAGCTTCACTCATGAATTAAAACCTCTATACCCCAGTCACAAAAGCAACAAGACGAACCATAATGCCGTCAATGCCCCAAAGTGCTAGAGCCATTACAATACTTACAGCTAAAACGATCAAAGTTGTTTGCATAGTTTCTTGGCGAGTCGGCCAAACCACTTTGCGAACTTCCATGCGAGATTCTTTAGCAAAATCAATCGCAGCTTTACCTTTCGTTGTTGTAGCAGCCACACCCAGTGCCGCAGCGATTAGCACAACAACACCTGCAGCGCGAATCACTACAGAGAGTTCACCGTACAGGTAATTACCCACAACAGCGGCAGCTAGCAGAACAAAAGTGACAATCCACTTAAAGATATCTGCGCTATTTGAGCTTTCAGGAGTTTCAGCATTATTAGCTTTCATAAAACCAGCCTGTCATTAGTCTTAATATAGACGACAACAACCCCGCTGTTGCAGGGCAAATCCATACACGCCAATCATTACTGGTCGACGTACTCTTTATTGATCAAAACGCCCAGTTTTTAATCAAAATTTTCCTGCGTAATGCTTACATGAACAACAAATCAGCAAACATTATCTTCAGTGCAGAAAAAGGGCATCAAATGATGCCCTCTTTGCTACTGGTTCGTCAAATCTTATTCCAAGATTTTCCGAAGACTTCAGCTAATTTATCTAAATTAGTCGAAGATCTTAGCAACAACACCAGCACCAACTGTACGGCCACCTTCGCGGATTGCGAAACGTAGACCTTCGTCCATCGCGATTGGTGCGATTAGCTCTACAGTCATCTTGATGTTATCGCCTGGCATTACCATTTCTACGCCTTCAGGTAGCTCGATGTTACCTGTTACGTCAGTTGTACGGAAGTAGAACTGTGGACGGTAGCCTTTGAAGAATGGAGTGTGACGACCACCTTCATCTTTAGATAGTACGTATACTTCTGACTCGAACTTAGTGTGTGGAGTGATTGAACCAGGCTTAGCTAGTACTTGACCACGCTCAACTTCGTCACGCTTAGTACCACGTAGAAGTGCACCAACGTTCTCACCCGCACGACCTTCGTCTAGAAGCTTACGGAACATCTCAACACCAGTACATGTTGTAGTAGTAGTGTCTTTGATACCTACGATAGCAACTTCGTCACCTACGTTTAGGATACCGCGCTCGATACGACCTGTTACTACTGTACCACGACCTTGGATTGAGAATACGTCTTCGATTGGCATTAGGAACGGCATGTCTACTGCACGCTCTGGCTCTGGGATGTAGTTGTCTAGCGCTTCTGCTAGTTCAACAATTTTCGCTTCCCACTGCTCTTCGCCGTTTAGTGCGCCTAGTGCAGAACCTTGGATAACTGGTAGGTCATCACCTGGGAAATCGTACTCAGATAGAAGTTCACGTACTTCCATTTCTACTAGTTCTAGTAGCTCTTCATCGTCAACCATGTCACATTTGTTCATGAATACGATGATGTAAGGAATACCAACCTGACGGCCTAGTAGGATGTGCTCACGAGTTTGTGGCATTGGGCCATCTGTCGCAGCAACAACTAGGATACCACCGTCCATCTGTGCAGCACCTGTGATCATGTTCTTAACATAATCCGCGTGTCCTGGACAGTCTACGTGTGCGTAGTGACGAGTTGGAGTGTCGTACTCTACGTGAGAAGTTGCGATTGTGATACCGCGCTCACGCTCTTCTGGAGCGTTATCGATAGATGCGAAGTCACGAGCAGCACCGCCGTAAACTTTTGCAAGAGTAGTACAGATAGCTGCAGTTAGAGTTGTTTTACCGTGGTCAACGTGGCCGATAGTACCAACGTTTACGTGCGGTTTTACACGTTCAAATTTTTCTTTA
>NZ_JCBDGH010000080.1:0-30448 GCF_059833955.1 Vibrio sp. R15-SG3-ISO1A | reverse complement strand
CTCAACTTTTGCCATGTTGGCATCCACATTGGCGGGTATCAGTTACCTGGTGACACCTTATCGACAAGCGTTACGCGCCGAACGTAAAGTACGCTTTTGGCAACAACTGGTCGAAAGCCGCTCCATTGTGCTTTCTGAACCACGCTTTTACGCCTTCTTGATGCTCTCTTCTCTCTCCTACCCCATTTTGACTTACTTGGGAAAGTTGGTGCCGATCTGGTTTGCACAGCAGCACATTGCTGGGCACTGGCTCGCGGGCTACAACATGGCGTTTGGGATTGGCTCGCTGCTCACCGGACTCATCGTACACAAATTACTGACCCGTAGCGCCTTACCCCGTACCATCCTGCTTGCCATGTCGCTCAGTAGTCTGATGGTACTGGGGATGAGCATCTCATTAAGCCCGGCGACCCTGCTTGTCTTCACCTTGTTATTTGGCCTTTTTAACGCATTAAATCGCATCGCGCGAACGAATTGGATGCACCACACCATCGCCATCCATCAACGAGGCCGCGCCGACGGTGCTTTGCAAATGTTTGCCACTCTAACCCAGAGTATGAGCTATGTGCTGATCGCTTTGCTCAGTCATGCCCAGTGGATCGAACTGGGGTTCTTACTCGCTGCAATCACCATGGGAGGAGCGACCCTCGCCATGCGTTGGCTACTGACTCATGCACCAGAGTCCAGCGTTATGAACGCGTCTATTAAGAGAGGAGAGGTGTCTGCCACCGCAATGTGATCAAAGGTAATCAACACATGGCCGAAACTACCGATCATTTATCAGCGCAATTGCAGTATTTTAAGGTGCAGATGTAAACTGGCTTTCGCAAAAGTACGAATAGAAACAGCAGGGATAGAACGAAGAACTGCTTTCTCCGTTCTATTTAACAACGAGCGCCATGCGCTAACAACGCCCAACGACGTGAAAGTTACGCATCGATCTTTAAGAATTGACGTACTCGCTCGGAGTCTGGGTCGGTGAAGAATTTTTCTGGATGATTCTTCTCTATTAGAATCCCTTTTTCTAAAAACACGACCTGGTCGGATACTTGTCGTGCAAAATCCATTTCGTGAGTGACGATAACCATGGTATATCCCTCTTTTGAGAGCTTTTTCATCACCGCCAGTACTTCTTCGACCAGTTCGGGATCGAGCGCTGAAGTCGGTTCATCAAATAAGAGAACCTCTGGCTCCATCGCCAAAGCGCGAGCAATCGCTACACGTTGTTTTTGCCCACCTGATAACATGCTAGGGTAACTATCAAGTTTGTGTGACATTCCTACTTTGTGTAGTTGAGTTTCCGCCATAGCTTGTGCGTCCTCTTTGGACCACTTTTTGACGTGAATTAGTGCCTCCATGACATTTTGCTTGACGGTTAGATGAGGCCATAAGTTGAAACTCTGAAATACCATTCCAACACGTTGCCGCATCTTCGCTAGTTGTTTGTATTTAACAGGCTTATTGGTGTCACTACTCACACCAATACGTTCTCCCCCAATATAGACAGCACCACGCTCTGGCTGCTCTAACCAGTTTATACAACGCAACAATGTCGACTTCCCTGATCCAGATGACCCAAGAATGCTTACCACTTCACCTTTTTCAATACTCAGACTGATATCTCTTAATACCTCGATACCGTCAAACTGTTTTGACAAGTTTTTAATCTGGATAGTGGTTTTGTTCAGAGACTTTAATGGCTGATGACCAACCCTTACGCCTTGTAGCGACTCGCAAGTGACCGGCTCAACAACATGCAATTGCGTATTCTCACTCGCGATTTCATCTATCCTGTCAAACGTTTTTTCAGATGATATTTTAAGCATAACTTAGACCTCGCTGTTGCACTTTGCTAAGTGCTCGTTTTGTTAACTGTTCGACTACAATGCTCACTATCCAATACAAACCAATTGCGACGATAAACGCATTGAGTGGAATAAAGTAGGTCGACTGAATACTGTTGGCCGCTGCAGTGATTTCACTAACAGTGATAATGCTCAAGAACGCCGTGTCCTTTAAGCAAATGATTAACTGGTTGGCGATAAGAGGGATAGATTTGAACAGGACGTTGGGAGCAATCACCCTAGTAAAAGTCTTGAATTTAGAGAATCCGCACGACTCTGCTGCCTCGATATAACCGGGATCCATCTCTTTCCTAATACCGCGAAAAATCTCGCAAAAATACGTGCTGTGGTACAAGCATAAAGAAACCAACCCCGAAGTGATAGCATCCATGCGAATACCAATTTGTGGTAGCCCGTAATAAAGCAAGTAAGCAAGAATAAGAAAGGGCAAGGTTCGCATGATATTGATGCTCAGCGTGACACCTATTTTTAGACCACGCTGTCCGTTTTCTAGTAACCCCAATAAAGCTAAGCCAACAAAAAAACTGATCGTGGATGCGACAACAAATAACACCACAGTCGTGAAAAGCCCGTAGAGAAAGACCTCACGTTGTTCCCAGATGATTTGCCATTCGTTCATATTGATCTCTCCTAAGCCGCCAAGTGACTGGCTTTCTGCTCAGCCATATGTTGTAACTTGATCAGCAAACCGATGAACCCCATATACAGTAGCGCTGCACAAAGAATAGGCCCGAGTGGTTCGTAAGTGACCGCCGCAATACGATTGGTGACTCTAGTCAGGTCAACGACCCCGATGACGGCGATGGCTGGACTGCCCTTAATGAGGAAAGACATCTCATTAACCAGAGCGGGTAAACTAACGATTACCATCTGTGGGAACATAATGCGACGAAAGTAGGTCCAACGGGACATACCGATAGCCTCTGCAGCTTCGCGTTGACCGTTGGAGAAGTTAAGAAAAGCGTTACGCCAAATCTCAGCATTAAATGCAGAAGTGTTAAGCGTTAAGCATAAAATAGCGGATAAATGTTTATCTAGACTAAGGCCAAAAGCGGGAAAAGACAGGAAAATAAACAACGCTAAGGTGACCAGCGGAGTCGCCCTTGCCCAACTCACGTACATGCCAAGACATTGATCTATAATAGGAATGTGAGCCATGCGAATCAGCGCGATAATCAACCCAACAGCCACTCCAAGCCCAATAGAAACCAACGATATCCACGCTGTGGTCCATGCGCCTTCCAATAATTGCATCCATGCATAGTAGTCCATATTGACAGTCCTCCCGACAGTACTAATTTTGAATCGGGGCTGATCAGTGTCTATCAGCCCCAGTGCGAACTACTCCATCAGCTTGGGTTAACTTCAGTGAGAGAGTGGTACTGATCAACGGTTGTGATAGGTTCAATCGGGAGGTCATCAAAAGATTCACCAAACCACTTTTCTTGAAGCTCTGCGAGACGACCCGTTTCTTTTAAGTGTTTGAAAAAGTCTGTTAAATAAGCCAGCAGTTCCGGGTTTTCCTTCGGTACTGGCCAGCTAACGAAGCCAGGGCCAGAAACCGCCTCACCTTTTTTGAACACATTTGATTTGGTTTTTACTACCTCATTGACCGAAACGATACTATTGATTACATAGTCGACCCGCCCATTCGCAAGATCCGCATAAGCTTCCGGGTAAGATTGATATTCGACCACTTTCCCAAGTGACTTGCCTTGGGCTTCCAGCATCATCTCTAGTTCAGGTAGACGCTCAAGCAACGCACTGCCCGCCTGAAGACCAACCGTCTTACCATCTAAGTCAGACACACCAGAGATTGAATCGTCTTTAGCTCGGGCGACAAAATAGTGTTGTGCAGAGGCAATAGGGGGCGTGAAGTTAAACACTTGAAGGCGAGCATCTGTCACGATTGCCCCCGTTAACGCAAGGTCATATTGTCCTGCAGATACCGATGCGAGCAGCCCAGTCCAAGGCAAAATGTCTTGCTTTACTTCAAATTTAGCGTACTCACGAAGCTCATCGAGTAGCTCTTTATTGATACCACTTGGCTCCCCCTGAAAAATGTAGTTAAAGGGAGAGTAGTTGTCTTCTGTCGCCACCTTTAACACGCCCTTTTGCATAACTTCAGGAAGATCAGCGCTGAACGCCGTCATAGATGTTCCTATAGCCATAGCGATAGCTGCAACAGAAAACCATTTTTTCAACATCATTCCATGTCTCATATATCCTTCCTTATTGGTTTTGTGAACGTATTTCATCAACAGCTTCACTTTAGAGATTTGTGCGGATTATCAGGTAGAGCCAATTTTTAAATCGCAATGGGACAGCTTTTAGCGCAATTTTGGCGGTATACACTTTGGTCTACTTCTTGCTCCAGTAAGAAAACTTGTTCTTACTTATTACATCGGAGGTAGACGTCGTGGCTATTGACTACCAGTGTTATATTGAATTTGACTCAACCCGAAGCCTGCAAGAGCAGGTTCGAGAATATCTGGTGAGAGCAATCCTTGCAGGTAGTTTTTCTTCCGATCAGGCGCTCCCATCCTGCCGAAAGCTGTCTCGGCAGCTGAAAGTATCACGCAATACAGTGTCGCTAGTTTATGAAAGTTTGCTCGACGATGGGTATCTAGTAAGCCGACCTCGAAGTGGCTACTACCTGGCTGATAACTATAAAAATCAAGATACCGATAACCACATTGAACTCTGTGAGAAAGAAGAAAATAGTGCAGACTCCGCACCAAATTGGGACAGCAAGATCAAGGTCGATACGCACCTCTTTCCAAGAATAGTCAAGCCGAGTCATTGGAGCTGTTATCAGTATCCCTTTATTTATGGCCAGCCTTATATCAATGAATTCCCTTTGGCGCATTGGCGTGAATCCTCAAGAAAAGTGATCGCGGATTCTCAAAACCATGGATGGCTGTGTGATAAAGTTGATAAAGATGTTGAGCTGCTCATCGAACAGATACGGACTAGAGTACTACCACAAAGAGGTATTCTGGCCAATAATGATGAGATACTCATTACTATTGGTTCACAAAACGGCTTATATTTGTTGTCACAACTTCTCATGGATCGCCACTCTCGCGTTGGCGTGGAGAATCCAGGCTATAAAGAAGCTTACAATATTTTTGCACTTGCGGGCGCACAGTTGCACCCTCACCAAGTCGACGAGAACGGCCTTAAGCTAAACTCTCTCTCATCGATGTGCGACTACTTCTATGTCACACCTAGTCATCAGGCCCCAACTGGGGTAACCATGAGCCAGCAGCGTCGCAAAGCCATATTGGAAACTGCGCGGCAAAACGACGCTATCATTATCGAAGATGATTACGATTCCAATAGCAATTTCGAATCTAACCCCGCCCCCGCACTAAAAGCTCAAGATAAGTCTGGTCGAGTCATCTATGTTAGCAGCTTCTCTAAAATATTTGCTCCTGGACTCAGGTTGGGATTCATAGTGGCACCGGAAGAGCTCATTTATGAGCTTAGGGCTCTTAGGCGACTAATGATTCGTCACCCACCCACACGGCTGCAAATGGAAATGGCACACTTCATCTCGCAAGGATATTACGACAGTTTTGTTCGCCGTTTTCGGGAAAATACTCGTCAGCGCTGGGATATCATTAATGATGCAGTAAAAAAGCACATTCCCTATTGTGAAAGACTAGCAAAAAACGAGTTGAGCAATGCACTATGGCTACAAACGCCTGCGGGAGTCTGTAGTCAAAGACTCGTTTCTCGAGCAGCTCAACATGGTGTGTTAGTTGAGGCAGGACATTCTCACTTTATAAATCCCTCTCAGCCTACCAGTGATAGTGACGCTTTCATCGGTACCGATACAATGAGTAAGGATGCGAATCGTTATTTTAGACTTGGGTTTCACTCTATTGATAAGCCGTTGATACAACCAGGTATAGTTGCACTGGCCAAAGCCTTCGACGGATTAACGTAATCGGCCTGAGGTAAACAAGACGAACAATGCCAAGCTTCATGCTTGGCATTGTTAATTGAGTGCAGAAATCTATATCAATCAAATTCAGCCAATACATCACTGATGATATCTATACCGTGCTTAATCTCGTTGGGTTTTATGATGAGCGGAGGAGTGACATGAATTCGATTGTTTACGATAAACGTTAGCAACCCTTTTTCGGTAAGCTCGTGCTTAACTCGCGCCATCTTTTCATTGCTCAGAGGTATTCTACTCTGTTTATCTTCAACTAGCTCGACGGCCCAGAACATGCCCTTGCCCCGGATGTCACCGATCACAGAGCGTTTGTCCATTAAAGCAATTAACGTCGGGCCAAGAAGTGTGTTACCAATTTCATCTGCATAGTGGACGATGCCCTCTTCTTCCATTGTTTCAATAGCTGCAACAATGGTCGACATAGCCAGTGGGTGCCCAGAGTAAGTCAACCCACCCATAAAGAATTCGGACTTAAAAAACTCGCAAATTGGATCACTTACTATTACCCCTCCAACGGGGACATAGCCAGAATTCACTCCTTTGGCAAAGGTGACGAGATCCGGTATTACATTAAAGTGTTCAAAAGCAAACCATTTTCCCGTCCGACCAAAGCCCACCATCACTTCATCAAAAATCAGTTGAATCCCGTATTCAGTGGCAATGTTACGAACGCCTTGAAGATAGTCCTCTGGGGGGAGTAGAAAACCCGCAGTTCCAGGAATAGTCTCAAGGATGATTGCGGCAATCGAGCTAGGACCTTCGCATTCAATGACACGCTTGAGGTGTATTAATGCTCGTTCACACTCCTCTTCTTCAGAGGTTGCATTGAACTCCGTTCGGTAGAGATAGGGGTTGAAAAAGTGGACATGACCACGACTGTATTCATTCGGTACACGTCTAAAGTCTCCTGTGGCTGCTATCGCGGAACCGGTATTGCCATGATAAGATCGATAAGCAGACAAAATTTTATCTCGCCCTGTGTATTGTCTGGCCATACGAATAGCATTCTCATTCGCATCAGCCCCTGCGTTGGTAAAGAAAACCTTCTTAAAGTACTCTGGTACTCGTTCCAAAATACATTTTGCCGCCAATCCTCGCGTTAGATTGGCTGTTGCAGGTGCGACCGTCGCCAACGTATCGGCTTGAGATTTTAGCGCTTCAATCACCTTAGGATGCTGGTGTCCAAGATTAGTGTTCACCAACTGACTACTGAAGTCGAGGTACTCTTTTCCTTCGAAATCCCACATGCTACAGCCCTGAGCTTTCGCGATAGCCACTGGCGTCGCACTCTCTTGAACGGACCACGAGTGAAAGACATTCTTGTCGAGATCAATAACGTCTTGGTTAGTGATACCAGATGATAACAAATCCATTTTTTTCTCCTGTACAAAACCATCGCTCTGAGTCGCGAGCCGCTCTGCTATCTTGGCGAGAAAACTGGGAGAAAGCGTAGTGTCAGTTTAAACAAAGTCGTGGGTCAGTCAGTGCCTTTCCTCTGCCCTAGCGATTTTTGCAAACTGGCTCTATGGAGAGTACAGCAGACTAATTACATTGGCGACAGCCTACCAACGGCAATGCAAAATGCTTCTACACCGACTCTGTCATCGATGCAAAGCATTGTAATGGATAGGTTCGAATTCGGACTGGCTTCAGTGGCTGTGTGTCTATCACGCATTAAATAAACCGCCAGCCTTTACTACATGAACAGGGAGTAACAATAAATGAGAAATATCGCATTCATTACCGGTGCCACCTCTGGTTTTGGCCGCGCCGCCGCGCAAAAATTTGCCAGTGAAGGTTGGTCTCTGGTGCTGTCAGGGAGACGACTAGAGAGACTACTGGACCTAAAAGAGTCCCTAGATGTACCTACTCACGTTGTTCAATTGGATGTACGAGATGCCGATGCGGTAAAAAAGGCGGTCGATGAACTTCCAAGCGAATTTGCACAAGTGACCACACTGATCAATAACGCAGGACTGGCGTTAGCACCCGAAGGCGCTGCTGAAGTAGCGCTAACAGATTGGCATACTATGATCGAAACCAACTGCACAGGATTGGTCAATGTAACACATGCTTTACTTCCAACACTGATTGACATTGGTGCAGGTACGACCATCATCAACGTCGGTTCTATTGCAGGTCAATGGCCCTATCCCGGCAGCCACGTGTATGGTGCGAGTAAGGCGTTTGTCAAACAGTTCAGCTACAACTTACGTTGTGATCTCCTCGGGACCGGAGTACGTGTGACAGACCTAGCTCCCGGTATCGCGGAGACAGAGTTCACGTTGGTCAGAACGAAGGGAAATCAATCTGCATCGGACAACTTATATCGAGGCACCACACCTTTAACGGCACGAGACATTGCAGAGCATATGTTTTACATCGCTACGCTTCCACATCACATCAACGTCAATAGGGTTGAAGTAATGCCGACTCGCCAAGCGTGGTCACCTTTTGCGATAGACAGAGACTGATTGCACCAGTGTTATCCGTAGACGCAGTGCTCGTTCGACGTCCGCTATGCTGGCAAATTATGTATCATTGTCAGCACAGCTTTACACCCTGCCAAATTTGAAGCACCTCCAATGCGTGCTTCATATATTCTTCAAACTGCCCGGCGTGTTACCATAACGTGACGCACCTCGCATTATGCTAGCTATTCGAGGACAAATACACGCTGAATGCCAAAGTTCAGCCACAAAAAAGTGAACAGCGACATGTCTAATACGACTCACGCCATTAGTACTTCCGAAATGGCCGAAAGTCCTACTCAAAACGGAGCACCGACGCTCTTTCAACAACTTCAACTGACGAATCCAACATTTCAAATGAGTAGCGCCTTTTTCATAGCCTTTGTGTTCTTAGCGCTAACGAATACCTCTTTACTCTCAAATTGGGTCAATCAAGGTTTTGCACTAGCGACCGAATACTTTGGAGCATTTTGGCAAGTTCTTCTGCTTGCAAACTTCATTGTTGGACTCTATTTAGCCGTATCTCGCAGCGGGAGTGTGCGATTGGGTGGACTGCTCACCCCAGAGATAAGCACATTTAAGTGGATCTCTATCATTTTATGTACACTACTGGCTGGTGGTGGCGTGTTCTGGGCTGCTGCTGAGCCAATCGCCCACTTCGTAACTGCACCACCTTTGTATGGCGAAGCGCCCCCTATCGAAGCCGCCATCAATGCTTTGTCTCAGTCGTTTCTGCATTGGGGCTTTTTGGCCTGGGCTATTCTTGGTTGCCTGTCTTCCGTTGTGTTGATGCACCTGCATTACGACAAAGGCCTACCACTCAAACCGCGAACCTTGCTCTACCCGATATTTGGACAACGAGCCATAACTGGTTCACTCGGAAACATCATTGATACTGCCTGCATCATTGCAGTGGCTGCTGGTACCATCGGCCCGATCGGTTTTTTAGGGCTGCAAATCAGTTACGCGTTGAATGCTTTGTTTGGTATCTCGGATGGATTTACGACTCAGACCATGGTGATCCTATTCGCCGTCGCTATGTACACGCTTTCTGCGCTTAGTGGCGTTAGTAAAGGCATTCAAATTGTGAGTCGATACAATATCATTCTCTCAGTAGTTTTGATCGGCTTCATTCTGCTGTTTGGCCCCACTCAATTTATTATTGATGGTTACTTACAAGGGGTAGGAGGTATGCTCGATAACTTTGTCGTGATGGCCCTCTATCGAGCAGACACAGACTGGCTTAGTTGGTGGACCGTTTTCTTTTGGGGTTGGTTTATCGGCTACGGGCCAATGATGGCCATATTTATCACTCGTATTTCACGTGGTCGAAGTATCCGACAACTCGTTCTCTCAGTCAGCATTGTCGCGCCGTTAGTGACGTGTTTTTGGTTTACCGCAATTGGCGGCAGTGGACTCGCATTTGAAATTGCCAACCCAGGCGTCATCTCACAAGCGTTTGAGGGCTTTAATTTACCTGCAGTACTGCTTGCTATCACAGATCAACTGCCGCTTTCGACACCGATTGCATTGCTATTTCTAATACTGACCACCACGTTTATTATCACCACCGGAGATTCCATGACGTACACCATCAGTATGGTCATCAGCGGAGAGAAAGAGCCCAACGCGATATTACGAGCATTCTGGGGCATCACTATGGGCTTAGTTGCCATCGCCCTAATCGCCATGGGTAAGGGCGGCATCAACGCACTGCAATCGTTTATCGTTGTGACTGCGGTACCCGTCTCTTTTGTTCTTCTCCCTAGCATCTGGTTCGGAAGAAAATACGCGCAAACCATGATGTATGAGCAAGGCATAAAATAAAACGCCTAAACGCTTTTATCCAGTGACACTAATCCGTTGTCATATAAAGATAAACTGAAAGCGCTCCAATCGGAGCGCTTTGTTTAATTGATTGTATTTATTCCCAATCAAGGATAACCTTCCCAGAAGCCCCGCTACGCATTGCGTCAAAGCCTTTTTGGAAGTCATCGACCTTGAAGTGGTGAGTGATGATTGGCGTCAGATCTAGGCCCGATTGAATCAGGCTTGCCATCTTGTACCATGTCTCAAACATTTCTCGGCCGTAAATGCCTTTGATGACGAGGCCCTTGAAGATCACTTGGTTCCAGTCGATACCCATGTCCGATGGTGGAATACCGAGTAATGCGATACGTCCACCGTGGTTCATGGTTTTAAGCATTGAGTTGAAGGCGGATGGATTGCCGGACATCTCAAGACCGACGTCAAAACCTTCAGTCATGCCAAGCTCTGACATGACGTCTTCCAGCTTTTGTTCGGCAACATTCACCGCGCGAGTGACGCCCATTTTGCGTGCCAGCTCTAAGCGGTATTCGTTAACGTCTGTGATCACGACATGACGAGCACCAACGTGACGCGCGACGGCCGCCGCCATAATGCCAATTGGGCCAGCGCCAGTAATAAGAACATCTTCACCGACGAGATCAAAAGAGAGCGCCGTGTGAACCGCGTTACCAAACGGGTCAAAGATTGAAGCAAGATCATCAGAAATGCCTTCAGGGATCTTGAATGCATTGAACGCAGGGATCACTAGGTATTCAGCAAACGCACCTTCGCGGTTCACACCCACACCTATCGTGTTGCGGCACAGGTGCGTGCGGCCACCACGACAGTTACGACAGTGACCACAGGTGATATGGCCTTCGCCCGACACGCGATCACCAATTTCAAAGCCGCGAACTTCTTGGCCAATCGCCACCACTTCACCCACGTACTCGTGACCAACGACCATAGGTACGGGAATGGTATTTTGTGACCACTCATCCCAGTTGTAGATATGGACATCAGTTCCGCAGATGGCGGTCTTCTTAATTTTGATCAGGATATCGTTGTGGCCAACCTCAGGTTTGTCCACTTCCGTCATCCAAATGCCTTCTTCAGGCTTAAGTTTAGAGAGTGCTTTGATTTTCATTATTGGATGATCTCCATCTCACGGCCCACTTCAATGAAGGCGTCGATCGCACGATCCAGTTGCTCACGTGAATGCGCCGCGGACATTTGCGTACGGATGCGTGCTTGACCTTTAGGTACCACGGGGAACGAGAAGCCAATGACGTAAATGCCCTTCGCCAATGCGCGTTCAGCGAACTCTGCCGCTACTTTGGCATCGCCTAACATAATTGGGATGATCGCATGATCCGCGCCGCCCATCGTAAAGCCAGCCGCTTCCATACGCGCACGGAAATGTGCGGCGTTGTCCCACAAACGCTCGCGCAGATCACCGCTCTCTTTCAACAGGTCAAGCACACGAAGTGACGCACTGACAATCGCTGGCGCGACAGAGTTTGAGAACAAGTATGGACGTGAGCGTTGACGCAGCCATTCAATCACTTCTTTCTTACCAGAGGTATAACCGCCTGACGCGCCGCCCATCGCTTTGCCCAGTGTACCTGTGATGATATCTATGCGATCCACAACGTCGTGATACTCATGAGTACCAGCGCCGGTTTTGCCCATAAAGCCAACGGCGTGAGAGTCGTCGACCATCGTCAATGCGCCGTATTTATCCGCCAGATCACAGATAGCCGGAAGGTTGGCGACCACGCCATCCATCGAGAACACACCGTCGGTCACGATCAAGATGTGGCGAGCGCCCGCTTCTTTTGCCGCAATCAGCTGCTCTTCAAGCTCTTGCATGTTGTTGTTGGAGTAACGGAAACGCATCGCTTTACACAAACGAACACCATCAATGATCGAGGCATGGTTCAGCGCGTCAGAGATGATCGCATCTTCTTTACCCAGAATGGTTTCAAACAGGCCCGCATTCGCATCAAAACATGAGGTGTACAGAATGGTGTCTTCTTTACCTAAAAACTGAGACAGTTTTTGCTCCAGTTGTTTATGGATGTCTTGCGTACCACAGATGAAGCGTACCGATGCCATACCAAAGCCGTGCTCATCCATACCCGCTTTACCCGCCTCGATGAGATCTGGGTGGTTAGCGAGCCCTAAGTAGTTGTTTGCACAGAAGTTAAGCACTTCTTCGCCCGTTGAGATTTTAACGGCGGCTTGCTGCTGAGACGTAATGATTCGCTCCGCTTTGTAAAGGCCTTCCGCCTTTACTTCTTCGATTTGATCTTGAATTTGTTGATAGAATGCAGAAGACATTGCTGTTTCCTTTCGCGTTATGGTTAGCCTAAGTGTAATCCATCGTCTTCACTTCCATTATCCATAGGCACGGAAAAACATTTTTGCCTCTGGGGCACAGATAAGGCGGTTTTGTGAACTCTGTTGGTTTAGCGCCCAATCACGCTCTGATACACTAGTCTTCATCACTGTTACACCGAGTTCTTGATCTTGTTTGATACCCGACTACTGACACTACTGCCCGATTTAGCCTCGTTTATTCTTGTTGTCGAGGAGGGCAGCTTCACCGCGGCCGCCAAGCAACTTGGCGTCACCCCTTCTGCGCTCAGTAAATTGGTGACTAGACTAGAGAAATCACTCTCGACCAAGCTGTTTGAGAGAACCACACGCTCATTGATCATCACACCTACAGGGCAACAGGTTTATGACCAAGCGATTGTGATGGTCAATGCCGCTCGCCAGGCGGTGGACTTGTCGAGCTCTGATCACAGTGAGCCCACAGGGCCACTTGTGGTCGCGGCGCCAGAGGCGTTTCTTAATTCGGTCTTGCAACCCTTTGTGGCGCCCTTTTTAAAAGCCTACCCCGATATCCAACTCAAACTGCGCGCCGCCGATGGCGAAATAGACTTATTGCGCGATCGCATTGACATCGCTTTCAAACTGACCGACAAACCGGATGAGAATTTGGTCCTCAAAGAGATGGGGAAAACACACCTGCAATTGTGCGCGAGCCCGGACTATCTCAGCGCTCATGGCGTGCCGACGCACCCCACTGAGCTCGCGAACCACAGCTGTCTCTATTTGGCTGAAACCGACAAAGACCACATTTGGGATTTCTTCAAAGAGGACGAATACCACTCCGTTGCCGTGAGCGGACGCTACGCAGTCAATCATTCACAAATGCGTTTAAATGGGGTCAAACAAGGGATTGGAATCGGGATTTTTCACGATTTCGTCATCGCGGATGCCATTGAATGTGGTGAGGTCATCGCGGTGCTGCCCGAGTGGACGATAAAGAGTAACTACCATGGCGCGGTGGCGATGCAATACCCGCAAACCAAGTATATGCCCGCGAGATTGCGGGCATTCATCGATTATGTCAGCGACGCACTGAAAGAGAAATTAGCGCGTTAGCCAAACAACTTACTCCAGATGCTTGGATTGCGTTTGTCGTGATATTCGATGCGAAGCTCGTCAACGCGTTTCAACTGCGTCTTAGCGCGGGCAAGATCGCCACTTTCCAATGACTGCTGTACCTCTCCGAGCGCTTGAGATAGCGCTTGAAAACCTTCTTGGTACACCTCCACTTTCTCGGGTGGGTACTCGCCTTGCTTAGCTTGCTCCACCAGCGAAGTGAGCGCCCCAACCGCAGTTTGCATCTCGACTACATCACTGGCTTGCGCCGCGTGACGAAACTCCACTTTCATCTGCTTCATCACGGCCTTAAGGTCGCCGCCCGAGGCCCAAACTTGGCACGCGACCAGCAAACTCATCGCGGCTATTAACTTTCTCATTTTATTCTACTTATTGGATTCAAAACGCCATTGTAAGCGATGGATTAAGGGGTGAAATAGGAAAAGTGTTGCGAGTTATAAATGAGTAAACTCACGACGTTTTTTTGCATGTTTCGCAGATTGGCTAATACTTAAGAGAATTCTTATAGAGGGAACTTCATGAGTCGACGCCGCTATTCACTGTCCATCCACATTACGAGTCTGTTTTTGGTGTTGACCACGCTCGTGGGCGCGGTACTTATCGGTATCAGCTACAAGCACTCTCAAGACTTGTTAACCGAGAGCGCCAAGGAGCTCAGCAGTGAAAATGGCGCCAAATTGGAGACCACCTTCCAAAATCGCGCAGGGCCTATCCTGACCACGTTAGATTTCATGTCGATGAGTGAAGTGATTGAGTCGGCCGACGCACCGGTTGACCAAACCCGCTTCATCGCATCCCTCGCGATCATCTTTCAGCGCAACCCAGAATTGGTCGCCTTGTATTACGCCAGTGAACAGGGAGATCTCAATGTCCTTCGCCCACTTCGCACCATCGCGGACCGTGAGCGTTTTGATGCCCCTGATAAAGCAACATTGATGATTAACTCGATGGCCGTTAGCGGTAAAAACGATGTCCATTTCTTAAATGGTCGCCATGTGCTGATCCAATCGATTGAAAACAATGACAACGATTTTGATCCTCGAGTGAGACCTTGGTTTGTCAACGCAAGCTCAGACGGTGATATTCGCTTAACGGAACCCTATTTTTTTTACTTTCTCAAAACCAGTGGCGTGACGTTGTCACGAAGATCGCCCGACGGCCAATTTGTTGTTGGCGCGGATTTCACTCTAGACTCCCTCTCTCAACAAGTCAGCACCATGGGGTATTCTGAACAAACACGCCTGCTGTTACTCGATAGCCAATTCAATGTCTTAGCGCACCACCAATTAGAAGTAACGTTGCCCGAACTAAGCGACTCCGTCACTCAATCTGATATCAACGGCGTACTGGAACAGAGTGTGTTTGCGCCAGTTCTGGGCCGTGTGTCATCGCAAATCATCTATGAGGCGCTCGAAAACGGCGGTATTGATTGGTCCGTGACCTTAACTCCCGTCGAGTTAAACAACCAGACGCGACTGCTGCTTGCCGAAGCCATCCCACAACATGATATTCTCGCTTCGCTGCTTTCGATGCGAGACAGACAAGTACAAGTGGCAATCTTTATGCTGATTGTCAGTTTTGTGGTCATCTGGCTCGTGTCTAAACGCATTACCAATCCATTATTGACGCTGGTCACTTTGACTAGCAACATCGCACGCTTCGACTTTAAAAAGACCCGCTACCCTAAGAGTGTGATCAAAGAGGTATCCAATCTCACCAAATCCATTGAGCTGATGGAACATACTCTGCATGACTTACTTCGTCTACTGCGTGAAACGGCCAGTAACCGAGATTTTTCCTTGCTGGCAAAGACCATTACTCACCAAAGCTATATGGTCACCAAAGCGGAAACCATCGTGCTCTACACACTGGACAACAAGGACGCTTCCTTCTCGATTGCCGCCAATCACGCGATTATCCCGTTCAAAGTCGATATCAACGAGTTCCTATCTAACACCCCCTGGATGCAGAAAGACTTAGAGAAAGGCGAAATTATCCATCTAACCCGTGGGGACAACGCCATCGCAAAGTACAGCGAATCACTGTTTAACACCGATATCTATTTCTTCCCAATGCACAACAAAAACAAGAAATTGGTCGGCATTTTGTTGTTGGGGTACGAACGCCCCATCCCCCCTGAACAGAGTGATAAACATGCGTTTTTAAAAGAGCTGTTAAGCTTTGCCGAAATTGCCAAAGAAAACATCACGCAGATGGAGCAACAAAAAGAGATGCTCAATGCGTTTGTCGCCCTGATTGCATCGGCTATCGATACAAAGTCGCCTTATACAGGCGGACACTGTCAGCGCATCCCGACACTGGCAAACTTGTTGACCAAAGTGGCAGACAAAGACAAACGCTATTTTGCCGATTTTTCAATGGGCAAAGATCAATGGGAAGCGCTGAATCTCGCCGCTTGGTTGCATGATTGTGGCAAAGTGACCACGCCAGAATATGTGGTCGATAAAGCCACCAAGCTCGAAACCATCTATGACCGTATCCATGAAGTGAGAATGCGTTTTGAGCTATTGAAAGTGCAGGCTGAAGTTGACTGCTTGCAATCGATTCTCGATGGTGAGGAGAAAGAAAAGGCAGAACAAATATTGGCTCAGCGCCACCAGCAGTTGGATGACGATTTCTACTTCGTCGCAGAGTGCAACTTAGGTGGAGAATCCATGACCGACGAAGCCATTGAACGCTTGGAGCAGATCGCGCAAATCGAATGGGTACGTACCTTAGATGATCAAGCCGGTACCTCCTGGATAGAACGCGAACGCGCGGGAGATCCTACGCCACTGCCCATCAAAGAGAAACTGCTCGCCGATAAGCCCGTACATAAGGTGGGCTGGGGGGTGGGTGTCAACCCGAAAGATCAGTGGGCACAAGCGTTCATTCTTGATCCCGGCGAGCTCAAATACAATCGTGGCGAGCTATTCAACTTATCCATTCGCCGAGGTACGCTCAACGATGAAGAGCGCTTCATCATCAACGATCACATCATACAAACCATCACTATGCTGAACCGTCTGCCCTACCCAGAACACTTGCAACAAGTGCCTGAAATTGCCGGTGGACACCATGAGCGAATGGACGGTAAAGGCTATCCACTTGGCTTGACGGGCGAGCAGCTCTCCGTGCCTGCTCGGGTAATGGCAATTGCCGATGTCTTCGAGGCGTTGACCTCATCCGACCGACCTTATAAAAAAGGCAAAACGCTGGACGAGTCGATCAATATCATGACCTCGATGGCCACCAGCGGTCATATCGATCCTAAGCTTTATCTGCTGTTTTTAGAGCACCAGATCGATCAAGAATACGCCAGCGCCTACCTACACCCTTCACAAATCAGTGAGTTTGATCGTGAGGCGCATATTCAGAAGGTGAAAGCCTACATCAAAGCGTCTCTCTGATAGGGCACGGTGTACTTCACTACAAAATGAGATCTGGCACGACGAATCATTACCTACAAAACGCAGTTTTGAAGCAGGAACTCCAATATAGGTCTACGCTAGAGCTATATAAGGTATTGTATTTAAGCGGATAAATTGAATGAAGAAACGCCGATATTCTCTGACCATTCACATCACCAGTCTCTTTTTGGCACTGACGTCAATCGCTGCGGTCATCCTGGTGTTCACCAGTTACCAACATTCACAAGGGCTGCTCAACAAGAGCGCCGAAGAGCTGTCCAACGAAAACAGCGCAAAGCTCGAAATCACATTTGAAAGTGCCACTGCACCGATTTTTACTTCGTTAGATTTTATTGCCAATGGCGATAGCCTCAATCGAGGTATGGCGTTGCACCAAAATCGCGGCTTGATTGCCTCTCTGGTGACGACGTTCGAGAAAAACCCTGAGATGGTGGGGATGTACTATGCCAGTCAAGAGGGTGATATGAACGTCATCCGCCTTTTTAAGGACGCAGCAGACGCAGAGCGCTTTGGCGCACCAAGCCATGCGAAAGTGATGGTTCACGAGATGGGTGTCGATGGAAAAAACAACCTCTACTTCCTTGATTCATCCCTCAAGATACTGACTGAGCGTCTTAAACAGGATAACCAATTTGATCCACGCGTTCGTCCTTGGTTTAAAAACACCCGCCAAGATGGCGCGATTCAGTTGACTGAGCCGTACTTTTTCTATGAACTCAAAACCACCGGTGTGACGCTTTCAAGGCGATCCGCTAATGGCCAGTTTGTCATCGGTGCCGACTTTACCCTAGATTCACTGTCGCGAAAGTTGCATTCAATGGCGCTCTCTGAACATACTAAACTCATACTATTTGATCGAAAGTTCAACGTGCTTGCTCATCACAATCTCGGTACCGTATTCCCAGAACAATCCAGCCGGTACGAGGAGGTTCACGACACTATCCGAGAAACCGTGTTTGACCCAATATTCAACCGCTTCTCCGATGGCGTGGTGTATAAAACAGTAGAGAGTGAGGGCCTTGAATGGTCGATAACACTTGTCCCTGTAATGCTTAATAAAGACATCAAACTTCGATTAGCGGAAGCGACCCCGCACGATGACCTGCTAGGTTCATTGATTTCGATGCGAGACAAGCAAATTCAAGTGGCGATCATGATGCTGGTCATGAGCCTGTGTATCATCTGGTTTGTCTCGCAAAAAATTTCGACACCACTCAAAACGCTCATTACCCTGACCAGTAATATCACCCGTTTTGAGTTTAAAAAAACGCGCTATCCCTCCAGCATCATCAAAGAGGTCTCGAACTTAACGGCCTCTATCCAATTGATGGAGCACACGCTACATGACATGTTGACCTTACTGCGTGACACGGCCAGTAACCGAGATTTCGCGCTTCTATCAAAAACTCTGTGTAAACAGAGCTATCAGCTGACTAAAGCCGAAAGCGTTGTGCTCTTTACCAGTAAAAGTAACAGTGAAGACGATTTCGAACTGGCAACCAGCACATCCATCATCCCGTTTAAATTGGAGATCAACGCCTTTATTCATGCGATTGACGGGCTAAAAGCCAAGCTAGATCAAGGCCAGATCGTCCACTTACAGCGCCACCAAGCAGCGCTGCAGGGCATCGCCAATCGTCTCTACACTTCGGACATTTATCTATTCCCCATTCACAACAAAAATAAAAAACTGGTCGGGCTGTTACTGCTCGGTTATGAACGACGCATCACCGCCGAGCAGAGCGACAAACACGCCTTCTTAAAAGAACTGCTCAGCTTTGCTGAAATTGCCAAAGAGAACATCACCCAAATTGAGCAGCAAAAGGAGATGCTTAATGGCTTTATCTCTCTAATTGCCTCTGCGATTGATACCAAATCCCCTTACACGGGCAGTCACTGCCAACGTATCCCTGAGCTGGCGAATGTCCTGACGAAGGTGGCCCACAACGACGGCCGCTATTTCCCTGAATTTAAGATGGAAGACGACCAATGGGAGGCGCTTCATCTCGCGGCTTGGCTGCACGATTGTGGGAAAGTCACCACCCCGGAATATGTGGTCGATAAAGCGACAAAACTGGAAACCATTTACGATCGCATCCACGAGATTCGCATGCGCTTTGAGCTGCTCAAATCCGACGCCAAGACCGAATATTGGCGAAGCATTGCAAACGGCGCTGAGATTGCCGAGGCACAAGCGCAGTTAGAGCGGACCCATCGCGAGCTTGATGAAGACTTTGAGTTTGTCGCACAGTGCAATTTAGGCAGTGAGTTTATGACCGACGACGCGGTCGCGAGGCTAGAGCGCATCGCCGATAAGGAGTGGACTCGCACGCTCGATGACCAATTGGGTATCTCTTGGATTGAGAAAGATCGCGCGGGCCCTAGAACGCCACTGCCCACCAAAGAAAAACTGCTCGCAGACAAGCAAGTACACAAAGTGAGTTGGGGTGAAGGCGTCAATCCAAAGCAGCATTGGTCAAAAGACTTTGTCCTTGAGCCTGGGGAGCTGAAGTTTAATCAGGGTGAGCTGTATAACTTGTCTATCAAGCGCGGCACCTTGAATGACGACGAGCGCTTTTTGATTAACGATCACGTGATTCAAACCATCAACATGCTCAATCGCCTCCCCTATCCCGATCATTTGAAACAGGTGCCAGAGATTGCCGGGGGACACCACGAGAGAATGGATGGCAAAGGTTACCCATTGGGGCTTAAGGGAGAGGAGTTGTCGATTCCGGCCCGCGTGATGGCCATTGCGGACGTATTCGAAGCGCTCACCTCCTCAGACAGACCTTACAAAAAAGGCAAAACACTTGATGAGTCGATCAAGATCATGACATCGATGGCGACTAGCGGGCATATTGACCCGCAGCTGTACTTGCTGTTTTTGGAGCACGAAGTGGACCAGTACTACGCAAATCACTACCTTCCTGCCTCGCAACATAGCGAGTTTGACAGAAAGGGGCACATTCAAAAAGTCAAAGCGTACCTTAGCGAACTCGCTTAGCGGGATCGCGCGCGCTTGGGGCAGTTATCGCAATAGCTGCCGCTTTCGCATTTGTAGACCTGGCAGCAACTGATGCGATGCATATTCAGCGCTCCATCATCATCCAAATAGAGTTGCTGCGCCGCTCTAGGGCGTAATTGAAACGCCGCCAACCATAACTCAGCGTGTGTTTTGGCTTCCTCCAAGGTTAAAGTCAGCTCAAAATGTGACAATTTAACCAGACAGTTGAGCAGTGCATCACTCATCAGCGATTGGGTAAACCCCGGTCTAATTCGGGTAAATGACTCAATCTCTTGGCGGTAAACCTCAAACAACGCCGACAAGGCGCGTCCCGTAAGCTCAATCAATTTAGGTAACTCGCCATGTTGATGCGCTTGGGTCTCAAATGAAAATCCCGCGACCCAATGACCATCAACGGTTTGTGCCATCGAGTCAAACCTAGGTACCCCTCGACACGCGTAGACGGCAACAAATGCCACAAACATTGGCTGCCAACACACCAAATCCCAGGTTCGGGTTATCCAGTAGCCATTTCCAGCGCTTGTGTGTTGCTCACTCAGCCTTTGATATAGCGCACTGAGCAGACGTCGATTCTGCTCTGTTTGTTGGGGCAACAGTTGCTCGCTTTCAGGCACACTCACCTTGCCATCTAACAAGGGCGTGACGTGTTTGCAGTTCTCAAAAAGCGCATGGAAAAAGGGATCGAGCGATTCAATATCCACCGCGCTGCTGCCTAAGGCATTCAATTTTGCATTCATCTCTTGGTTCAAAAGCAGCCCAATTGGGCTGCTTAGTACTGTTAAATTTAACTCACCGTTAGCCAGAACGTGGAATAACTCGGTCAGAACTCGTAATTCACATTGAGTTCAATCGAGCGCTCTTCACCGTACCAGCAGTTCGCGTCGTCATAGCAGGTGTAACTCTCTTCATCAAAGAGGTTGTTCACAACTAGATTGGCCACGGCGCCGTTAAGTGACTCACTCATTGCGCCAAGATCATACCCCAAAGAGAGATCCACCAAGGTATAAGCGGGTACTTTTTCGCCGGTGTTATACGCATCTCTTTGCATCGCACCGACATAACGAACACCCCCGCCAACACGCGCGCCGGCCAACGGGCCATCGTACAAATAGTAATTTGTCCATAGATTGGCCGTGTGCTCTGGCACGTAAATCGGCGTCGTTCCCACTAAGGCACTGTCGACATCCTCTGTCACTTCCATATCCATGTAGGTGTAGCCCGCATTAAGATCCCAAGCGCTTGTGACCAACCAGCGGCCTTCTAGCTCAAGGCCCTGAGAACGCACTTCTCCTAGCTGAATCTTCGCGCGGTAGCTAGGGTCATTAGGGTCATAAGAGACCGCATCTTGCTTAGTAATGTGGAAGTAAGACGCCGTCATGCTCTGCGCGCCATCGTGTGATTGGTACTTAACCCCGACCTCAACTTGCTCACCGAGCTGAGGTTCAAGCGCATTACCGTCGATGTCTGTGCCTGAGGCAGGCTCAAAACTGGTTGCAAAACTCGCAAACGGGGAAAGGCCATTGTCAAACTCATACAACGCCCCAACGCGATAAGAAAATTGGTGGTGGTCAGCCGTATCGACGGTGTCGCTCCCAGTGGTGCTGGTTTTGCGGTCACTCGATTCGAAGCGATCATAGCGTCCACCCGCCAGCAGTACCCAATCGCCCAATCGAACTTGGTCTTGAAGGTAGAAGCCCAGTTGTTCGGTCTCAATCTTGTGGGTTTCGTCATACACCTCTGTCAACGCGTTTCTGTCTAACAGCGCGTTGTTGGGGCGAAAAACATTGAATCCATAGAACTCGGCGTTTGCAGCGTATTCACGATAGACGGAGTCCCCTTTGAGTTTGAGGTAATCGATGCCAAACAGCAGGTTGTGCTGAGCCTGCCCGACCGTCACTAAGCCAGACAATTGGTTGTCAATCACAAATGACTGCGATGATTCGTCCGTATCGTAAATGTTTCGGCTCATAGCGCCAGTGGACGCATCGAAACTCGTGGCTCTGTGGTAGGTATTTTCCTGATATAGGGAGGCATCGGCGTAGCGTGCGTTTTGTAGGAAGGTCCATTGATGGTTAATGTCGTGATTGACTTTATAACCGAGCATAAACACTTCACGCTCAAACTGACTCCAATTGACATCGCCTGCCGAGGTGGACGGTGACGTTGAACCGTTGGCGTTGCTGTCAATCATTCCCGACGCGGGCAGCGCTGAGTTGATCCCCATGTTCGGATCTTTTTGGTAGTACAAGTTGAGGTTAATTAACGTCCGCTCGCTAGCTTGCCAATCAATCGACGGTGCAATCACGTAGCGCTCTTCCTCTGCATTATCGACTTGACTGTCTCGTTTACGAGCAAGGGCCACCAAGCGATAAGAGACATCACTCTCACCGATTTGACCCGTCGTATCGAGCGAGGTTTCCATCAGATTTCTGGTTCCTGTCGCGACACTCAAACGCGTTTGGCTCTGCTGCTGCGGCGATTTAGCAATCATATTCACCATCCCGCCCGGCGGCATGGAACCGTACAACACAGAGGTAGGGCCTTTGAAAATCTCCACCTGTTGCAGTGCAATAGGATCGATTTGTGGTTGCAAGTTCCATCCCGTTAAATAAGGGAGCTTAAGCCCATCATAATAGCTCTCACTGTTTGCAAAACCACGAATCGAGAAGGTGTCGTACATAGTGACCGACGCCCCTTTTTTCTCTGTGACGACGCCAGGGGCGTATCGGAGCGCCTGATTCAAGGATTTGACACCGCGTTGCTCCAACTGCTCTGATTCAATCGTGGTGATCCCTTGCGGGGTTTCCTCTGGTTCTAACGCCGTTTTAGTAGCCGTGTTACGATACGCTTCGCCCAGAACGGTGATGGTGTCCATCGTTGAAGCGTCTCCGCCTTCGGCAGCGTAAAGGGGCGAAGAAAAGGCTGAAATGAGCGCCAACGTCAATGTCGAGCGCTGAAAGTGAGTGATAGATTGCATATTGTCCTCAATTACCCATGCTTTATCTTAATAAGAATTAATATCATTTGCATTCTAAATTTTTTAATTGGGTAAAAGTTAACAATTTGGTGCAAAGTCACCGACTTTTGTTTGGCAGTGTTTTATTCGCTGCGAGCGCGCAATTCAGTCGGAGGAGGGAAAAGAGAAAAAGGAGTGGAAGTCAGCGGACTGCGCCTTATCGCAACTCGATTGGCAACCAATACTCCATTTCTGCACTTGGCGATTCAGAGTAATAGTGAGCTGGATACACTTCCAGTTCAAAGCCATCAACGCCGCGGTAGTTTGAGCTAGGTAACCAATTGAGAATAAACCACTCTAGGGTGTCCGGTAGCCCACGAATCGGACCTTTATGTGTGACCACCGCATAAGTTTGAGCCGGAACTGACAGAGTACTCAACATAGATGAGTGCGCCCTATCTGGAATTTGCCGTGCATCGCAAAGCTCAATTCCTGCCCAATACGTGAGTGGCGTAGCATCAAATTGAGCGTGCTGAGTATCGACCACCCCTACCCTCTGCCATTGGTCAGTGGAGTCTGGCAGCGCCTGTTCAAACTGCTGCCACAACAGTGGAACTTGCGTGGCGAAGTTGGGCTGAGGTGAAAACAACCCATTGATGTAACCGTGACTACCACTAACAAAAAATGCGGGCTTAGATTCGACTCGAATATGGACAAACGCAGCCTGATTGCCAAGCCGATACGCTGTATCTCTGTCCGAGGAAAACTGAAGAGGCTTTCTTAACCCTGTGCGTTGCCCTGCCTGCCGATACGCTCTTGGACTGACTCCAAACTTGTGTTTAAACGCGCGGCTAAAGCTGACTTCCGAGCCAAAACCGAGCGCATAGCCGATATCAATGACCTTATCCTCGCCATCGAGCAAACGTTCAGCCGCTTCGCTGAGCTTTAGCTCTCGCACATAATTGGCCACTGTCGTGCCCGTCTCGTTTTGAAAAACGCGTTGCAACTGCCAACGTGACCAGCAACTCTGCTGAGCCAATTCATCCAGCGTCATCGGATCTTCGATGTGGTGGTGAATGTAATCCAACACCTTACTGATCCGCTGAAATACGGCCATCGATTTATCTTGTTTGCTGTCGTTGCTCATCGCTCATCTTTATCAATGCGTGGGTCGCGAAGTGTCTCACATTCTATGAGCGCTGCAAATATGTGCTCTAGCTCGCCCAAATGACCATAGTCAACCTGACTCTTATTCTCATCACCTCTTGGTCCGCTCTGTTTGGTTTTTGCGCAATCGTTTTCGAGCTCATAGCGAACGCCGCCTTACCGGTTACTGTTCTTTTTTCTGCTTATTCAATTATTTAATAAATTAGTCTGACAAATATTAATCGATTGCCTTCTCAATAGTTGATGTATGTCAAATTGTCGTAGACAATACCCTGCCGTTTCAAACGCCTAGAAAGTAAGTGGCACTCCCTATTGTGATGATAGGTAGCACCGATTTTCTATTTATTCGCTGCGCTGATAATTTGGCGCAACAGATTTAAGACCCTTGTTTCTAAAGGAAAGATGATGGTAATACCAGAAAACAGCAGCATCGTGATTTTTGGTGCTTCGGGAGATTTAACATACCGTAAGCTGATCCCCGCGTTATACCACCTGTATGCGAACAAGCAGCTTCCAGAGAACTTTGCCATTTTGGGTGTAAGTCGTACTGAATACAGTGATGAATCGTACCGTGATAAATTGAAGCGCTCTCTACAAGAGATGGAAAAGACGGTTCCTGAGACGCTCGATGCCTTCATCAACCATCTTCATTACCAAGCGATCAATACCTCAGACAGCACCGATTACAGCAAATTGGTCTCTCGTCTGGATGACCTTTCCAATCAGTACCAGTTCGAGCAACGCAATACGCTCTTCTACCTTGCGACACCGCCAAGTTTATACAGTGTCATCCCAGCCAGCCTTGCTGAACATGGGTTGAACAATGAAGAAGACGGCTGGAAACGCTTGATCATCGAAAAGCCATTCGGCTATGACCTAGAGTCTGCGCAAAAGCTGGACAAAGAGATCCACGAGCATTTTCAAGAGCACCAGATTTACCGCATTGACCACTACCTAGGAAAAGAGACGGTACAAAACCTACTGGTGTTCCGCTTCTCTAATGCGATGTTCGAACCCTTGTGGAACCGCAACTTTATTGACTACGTCGAGATCACTGGCGCCGAGTTCCTCGGTGTTGAAGAACGTGGTGGCTATTACGATGGTTCTGGCGCTGTGCGTGATATGTTCCAAAACCACCTGCTGCAAGTGTTAGCGATGGTAGGAATGGAGCCGCCAGCACAAATCAATGCTGATTCCATGCGTGATGAAGTGGTGAAAGTTCTGCAGTGTCTCAAACCGTTAGACGAAGACGCGCTGCGCAATGATTTGGTGTTGGGTCAGTACACAGCATCTGAAGTCCGTGGCCAGCACCTATTGGGTTACCGCGAAGAAAATGGCGTTGCCGACGACTCGCGCACGGAAACCTACATTGGTCTAAAAGCTTACATCAATAACTGGCGCTGGAATGGTGTGCCTTTTTACGTACGTACGGGTAAGCGTCTTCCTACTCGCGTGACTGAAGTGGTCATTCACTTTAAACAGACGCCGCATCCAGTATTTGGTCAAAATGCACCAGAAAACAAACTCATCATTCGAATTCAGCCTGACGAAGGCATTCAGATGAGCTTTGGTCTCAAAGAGCCAGGCGCAGGCTTTAAAGCAAAAGAAGTGAAAATGAACTTCCACTACGCTGACCTACAAGAGACCCAAATGCTGACGGCGTATGAGCGTCTTCTGCTTGATGCCTTAAACGGAGATGCTACTCTATTTGCCCGTAGCGATGCGGTTGAAGCGTGTTGGAAGTACGTTCAACCGATTCTCGACTTCAAACAAGATCCACAAGCACTGTTTGGTTACGCTTGTGGTACTTGGGGGCCAAAAGAGTCTGATGACTTGTTAGCACGAAACAACCGTGCATGGCGCTTCCCATGTAAAAACCTGACAGATACGGACTACTGCGAACTATGATCAATCACAAGATCCACTCAACCGCGCAGCAGGTGGTAGAAAGCCTTGCCAACGATATGAAATCGTACAGCGAGCTTGGCCGACCTGTTCACATTTCACTTTCCGGCGGCAGCACACCTAAGATGCTGTTTAACCTGTTGGCCCAGGCCCCATACGCGGATTTCATCGCTTGGCAAAACCTCCACTTCTGGTGGGGAGACGAACGCTGCGTTGCTCCGGATGACGCGGAAAGCAACTACGGCGAAGCAAACGCCTTGCTATTTAGCAAAGTGAACCTACCTGCTGAAAACATCCACCGTATTCGCGGCGAAAATGACGCCGAGCAGGAAGCGCTGCGCTTTGCCAACGAAATGGCAGAGGTTATCCCATGTGAAAACGGTACGCCCGTGTTTGATTGGATTCTATTGGGCGTTGGTGCCGACGGCCACACTGCCTCTTTATTTCCGGGTCAAACCAACTATATGGATGAGAACTTGTCTGTTGTCGCTTCTCATCCTGAATCTGGCCAACTACGCGTGTCAAAAACCGCTAAAGTGCTAGAAGCAGCAAAACGAATCAGCTACCTCGTTCTTGGCTCAGGTAAAGTTGATATCGTGCACGAAATTCACACCACTCCAGCAAGCGAACTGCCTTATCCAGCGGCGAAAATTCAGTCGAAAGCGGGTGAGACGGAGTGGTACTTAGATTCTGACGCAGCGGCGAAAATCGCATAACGCGGTTGCTCGTCCAACGAGAACATATTGGAGAGAAATAATGAAAGGTGATATCGGTGTTATTGGCCTAGCGGTAATGGGTCAAAACCTTATCCTCAACATGAACGACCACGGCTTTAAAGTGGTGGCTCACAACCGTACTGCTGCGAAAGTAGACGAGTTTCTAGAAGGCCCAGCGAAGGGTACCAACATTATTGGTGCTTACTCACTTGAAGAGTTGGTTGAGAAACTCGAAACGCCACGTAAAGTGATGCTGATGGTTCGTGCTGGTGACGTTGTTGACACTTTCATCGACAACCTAATCCCACTTCTAGACGAAGGTGACATCATCATCGATGGTGGTAACACTAACTACCCAGACACTAACCGCCGCGTAGCGCACTGCCGTGAGCAAGGCATTCACTTCATCGGTACTGGTGTATCTGGCGGTGAAGAAGGCGCACGTTTCGGTCCTTCAATCATGCCTGGTGGCGCTGCGGAAGCTTGGGAGGCGGTTAAGCCTATCTTCCAAGGTATCTCAGCAAAAACTGACGCTGGTGAACCTTGCTGTGATTGGGTTGGTAACGACGGTGCTGGTCACTTCGTTAAGATGGTACACAACGGCATCGAATACGGCGACATGCAGCTTATCACTGAAGCTTACCAGTTCATGAAAGACGGTCTTGGTATGTCTGCTGACGAGATGCAAGCGGTATTTGCAGATTGGAACAAGACTGAGCTCGACAGCTACCTGGTTGAAATCACGGCTGACATTCTTGGCTACAAAGATGAAGACGGTGAGCCTCTCGTTGAGAAGATCCTAGACACAGCAGGCCAAAAAGGTACGGGTAAGTGGACAGGTATCAATGCCCTAGACCTAGGTATTCCACTGACACTTATCTCTGAGTCAGTATTCTCTCGCTGCCTATCTGCACTAAAAGACCAGCGTGTTGAAGCTGAGAAGCTGTTCGGCAAGACAATCACACCGGTTGAAGGCGACAGGCAAGAGTGGGTTGACGCACTTCGTCAAGCGCTACTAGCGTCTAAGATCATCTCTTACGCTCAAGGCTTCATGCTAATGCGCGAAGCATCAAACGAAAACGGCTGGGATCTTAACTACGGAAACGTGGCACTAATGTGGCGTGGTGGTTGTATCATCCGCTCTGCATTCCTAGGCAACATCCGTGATGCGTACGAAGCGAACCCAGACATTGCATTCCTAGGTTCTGACGAGTACTTCAAAAACATCCTACAAAACAGCCTAACAGCATGGCGTAAAGTGGCAGCGAAATCTCTAGAGTCAGGCATCCCAATGCCATGTACGATTTCTGCGCTATCTTTCCTAGACGGTTACACAACGGCTCGTCTACCAGCGAACCTTCTGCAAGCTCAGCGTGATTACTTCGGTGCGCACACTTACGAGCGTATCGACCGTGAGCGTGGTGAGTTCTTCCACACCAACTGGACAGGTACAGGCGGTGATACCGCATCGACCACATACGATGTGTAACCTGTAGCGCAACCATTGAATCGGGCGCGAAAGCGCCCTTTTTTGTTGGCTCATCCCGTTGATAGGTGAGGTTGGGTGATCTCATCCCCTCATCTACGCCTATAATTAAAAAAGTGTGGATGATGTCACACCTTGACCACTCACCTAAATTGGAGTGGCAATATTTACTTAGTAGGGCTCAATTATGACTATTAACAAACACTTTGTATTTGTTCCATCGGATGTTGAACAAGCAAATAACAAGGATAATAGAGTAATTTCTGATAAAGAGACTGAGCGTCAGGCACTAGTAAAACAAGCCCAACAACAAGGCGGGCTACAAGGCTAAAAAATAAGAGCGCCACTCGGCGCTCTTATTTTTTACTCTAACAATCCCAACAACTTCAGCTTACGATAAACGGTATTTCGACTCACACCTAAACTGCGCGCCACTTGGCTGATGTTACCTTTTGACGCTTGATAAGCATTGAGCAATGCGCTATTCACAGCAGTTTGCAAATCTTGTCTCTCGTCATCGCAACTCTCAGACTCAGACACCATTGCATGAGCTAAGTGGCTAGGCAGATGCTCAATACTCAGCCACTCTTCATCCGGATTAAGAAGCGCGGTCACCTTGAGTAGGTTGTCTAACTCTCGTAAATTTCCCGGCCACGAATAACCATCCAGTGTGTCAAGTAGCCTTGCGCTTAGCTGCTGGTTATCCCGCTGGGCATGCTTCTGGTGCAGCGTTTGAATTAACTCACGTCGGTCGTGTCGAGTTCGAAGTGGCGGTAAAGTGATGATTAACCCATTGAGTCGATAGTACAGATCCTGGCGAAACTGCCCTTGCTCAACGAGCTTGGCTAAATCTTGATGGGTAGCGGCGATAATTTGGACATCGACTTTATAACTATCCCCACTGCCAACAGGTGTAACCACCTTGTCTTGCAATACCGTTAACAGGCGGCTTTGAGCTTCATAAGGCATCTCGCCAATTTCATCTAAAAACAGACAGCCTTTGTCCGCTTGCCGAACCTTGCCGATGTAGCCCTTGCTGTTCGCCCCTGTAAAAGCGCCCGACGCGTGACCAAACAGCTCAGACTCGATGAGCTCCTTTGCGAGGGCACCGCAATTTACAGTAACCAAAGGTGCTGAACGCCGAACGCTGCTAGCATGCAACGCTTTGACAAACTCCCCCTTACCCACGCCAGTCTCACCAAGCACTAGCAAGCTGATATCTTTGCCATATAAACGACTCGCTTGCTGCCAAGCCTGCTCAACCAAAGAGTCGCCATAATGAAGTGAAATGTCCGTGTTGAAGCGCTTCCTACGCCGTGTTTGGGGGCCAAGCGCCGTCTGTTGCACAATTAAGCCTTGCTGGCGTTGTGATTGCTCAAGTACTTGCTCAACCGACATGCCAATTAAACCAGAGTGACGTATTAGCTGTGAAGCCACTGGGTTGTGGGCCAAGACCTTACCTCGCTCATCAGCAATCACTATGCCTTGCCAGCCAGAACTGAGGAAGGAAGAGTCTGTAGCTAAGTTGAGTTGCACAGCACCGTCAGGTACAGAGGCTAACAATCGGTTTTCCACCATCTGAACCATATTTTGCACCAGTAACTGCTCGGTGGCATCGTGGGTTTTCTGCTCACTAGTGACATCCAAGATACCAACCAAGGTACCTTGATGATTGAAGAGTGGGCTCGCCGAACAACTGATGAATCGGTGATGTTTGATGTAATGTTGCTCCCCAACGATGGTGAGCGCGCGACGTTCATGGATCGCAGTACCGATGGCGTTGGTTCCCTTAACATGCTCCAACCAACACGAACCTGTGCCGAGTGAAATGGCCGCTAATTTATCGCGAAATTTATCTTGTCCCCAAGTCGCGAGAATCACGCCCTGTGGATCGGTCAAGATCAAACGACTGTCTGTGCGAGCCATCACTTGATTGAACAGAGGAAGCGCACTGGTTTCCACCGCCTCAATGACCTCACGACATTGAAAGCGACGTTCATCCAATTTCGCTTTGCTTAACGTAATGTCTTCTGGCTTCCTCACTTCTCTTAGACCCGCATGGCTACTGCGTGTCCAAGAAGAAGCCAACCAGTCTTGCGTGTTCATCGATCGCAGCTGCATACCTGCTCCAATAGTCAACAATCAGATGTGTCAATTTGGAACAGCT
>NZ_JCBDGH010000079.1:0-14897 GCF_059833955.1 Vibrio sp. R15-SG3-ISO1A | reverse complement strand
ACAACTCGATCTCAAAGAGCTCGCCAATGTTGAGCCCGTCGTCGATATTCTTTCACGCGGCTTAGTCGCCATGCACCCGGCTTTTCGACACCAGTTTGATCTCGTCGTGGCCTCCTCGGTGTGCAGTTTTCTTCCTAACTACGCGGAAACCGCCGACGTGGTTTACAGCCTACTTGATGCCGGTGGCCACTTTGTTCATTGGGATTGGCTCTCTGACGGCAATCAAGAGGGCGGAATGAGCAAGGAGCACGTTAACCAAGTGCTCACCGGTGTGGGTTTTAGCGAAGTGCTGACTTCTGTACCGTTCGCGATAGATACCCCACACGGTAAGCTGCCGGTTTTGATGGCGATAGCCAAAAAATAATTCGCTAAGAGCTTGAGTGTCTTTGCACTTAATGCTGATAGCGACGAACTTCTTCTAAAACCTCGGGGTTAGCAATAGCACCGAGGTTTTTTATTGTCTCGCCATGAAGCACTTGCTTCACCGCCAGTTCAACCAACTTGCCAGATTTGGTTTTGGGTATATCACTCAACGCGTAAATTTCGCTGGGTACGTGGCGTGGTGAACATTGGCTTCTGAGTCGAGTGGTGATGGCGGCTTTGAGTCTCTCATCGAGCGTTACCCCCTCCGCTAACTGGACGAACAGGACAATGGTTTCGTCTCCGTTTTCTACGCGCCCAACCGCGATAGAATCAAGGACTTCGGGCAACTGGTTCACTTGCTGATAAATTTCAGCGCTGCCGATCCTGACGCCACCCGGGTTGAGGGTGGCATCACTACGGCCAAAAAAGCGTACACCACCGGTTTGACTCATTTGAACGTCATCACCATGATGCCAAGTGTTGGCAAATCTCGCCCAATATGCTTGATGATAGCGACGGCCATCGTCGTGCCAAAAGCCGAGCGGTTGGTTGGGAAAGCTGTTGCGACAGACTAACTCGCCGCGTTGATCTGTCACGGCTTGTCCCTCTTCATCAAACACAGCGACATCCAGCCCAAGTCCGGGGCCCTGACACTCGCCTACATAAACGGGTGACAACGGGTTACCCAGGACAAAGCAGCCACAAATGTCCGTTCCCCCCGAAATCGATGCGAGATGGAGATCGGATTTAATCTTATCGTACACATAGTGATATTGGTTGGGGTAGAGCACCGAACCGGTTGAACACAATGTCTTTAGTGACGACAGGTTCACGTCATTTTTTGGCGTGTAGTCAGCTTTCTCAATCGCTTCTAGATATTTGGCTGACGTGCCAAATAGGCTGACTTGCGCGCGTTCAGCCAGTGACCATAGTGTCGCTGGCGTTGGATAAACGGGACTACCATCATAAATCACTAAGGTTGCGCCACTGGCAAGGGCAGAGACATGCCAGTTCCACATCATCCAACCGCACGTGGTGTAATAAAACACACGATCATTGGGTTTGATGTCGCAATGCAATTGATGCTCCTTGAGGTGATTCAATGTGGTTCCCCCGACACTGTGGACGATGCATTTGGGTTTGCCCGTGGTGCCAGAGGAGTAGAGGATGAAGAGCGGATCGTTAAAGCCGACCCGTGCGAATTCAATGCCCCTTGGTAAACAACTCGACAGCACCGACTCCCAATCGGAAAAGCCCTCGTTGAAAAACAGATCACAGGCGTGATCCGCGAGGTATTCAATCTGACAGGTGTTGGTAATGCTCGAAATGGCGTCGCAGATCTGGCCATTTTTCTCCACCATAGAGTGGGTTTTGCCACTGAATTGATAGCCATTGCAGCAAAACAAGATCTTAGGTTGTACCTGACCAAAGCGCTCGACCACACTGTCTACACCAAAATCAGGAGAGGTAGAGGTCCACACCGCGCCGAGGCTGGTGGTTGCCAGCATAGCAATCACCGCTTGAGGGCAGTGTGGTAGGTAGCCAGCAACCACGTCACCTCGCTCGACGCCATTGTGACGCAGCCACTGCTGTACGATGGAGACTTGATCGCACAAGGCTTGCCAACTCAGCTGCGTTTCTACGCCAGATTCATTGTGAAACCAAATCGCCGGATTGTTTGGACGTTGATACGCATAGGCGAGTAAGTTTTCTGCGTAATTGAGCTGTGCTTGAGGGAACCAGATGGTGTCTCGACTGGCACTAAATTGACCGTGTTTCGCTAGACCTTCTCCCTTAATACACTCACCGCGATAGCCAATCACGTCACAGACTTGCCAAATTTCGAGCCAAAACTGGTTAGGGTTTTCAACAGACCAAGTATGCAAATCCTGATAAGACTCAATAGCTTGGCCTTGCATGTTGATGTGCTGAATGAATTGCGCCATGTTGGCGTTGCGTTGTCGCTCAGTCGTGGGTGACCAAAGCAGTTTGGGGGAGAGAGCAGAAGAGTCAGTCATTGGCGTATCCAGCGTGTTTATTGTTTTCGTTGTTTTGATTTTTGGTGCAAATATCGCCAAAGTCAAACCTTGCACTTCTTTTCATATCCATGAAAAACAAGTAAAAAAATGGAAAATGTAAAATATTTGTTACATTGGGTTGAGCGGTGATTGAACAAGCCATGATTGTCACTCAATGTCGGTATGGATACGCTTTATGTAACAAAATTGTTATGGATTGACATCATGACCTCGTATCACTCTAAGCCTGTCGATGCGCAAGGGCAGATCGACTGGACGGCAGAAGAACATCAGATTTGGCAAGCCCTGGTTGAGCGCCAGTTGGCGGTCGTACAAACCCGCGCATGCCAAGCCTACCTAGATGGCCTTAAGCTGCTGGATTTGCCCCGAGACCGAGTCCCGGCACTGCGCGACATTAACCGCGTACTCGCCAGAGAAACTGGCTGGCAAGTGGAGCCAGTGGCAGCGTTGATCAGTTTTGATAAGTTCTTTGCGCTCTTGGCGCAAAAGAAATTTCCTGTCGCGACGTTTTTACGCTCACGACAAGAGTTCGACTACCTCCAAGAGCCAGACTTTTTTCATGAAATATTCGGCCATTGCGCCATGCTTACTCATCCCGATTTTGCCTCTTACACGCACACCTATGGCCAAATGGGGTTAGCGGCAACACCAGAAGAGCGTGTCTATCTCGCAAGACTGTACTGGTTTACGGTCGAGTTCGGCTTGGTGAAAGAAGCCGGGGCCACCAAGATTTACGGCGGGGGGATTCTCTCTTCGCCCGGTGAAACCGTGTATGCATTGGATGACGCGAGTGCAAAACGAACCCCTTTTGACCTCCACACTGTGCTGCGTACGCCCTATCGAATTGACATCATGCAGCCACAATATTTTGTTTTAGAGGATCTTAAGCAGTTGTATACCCTGAGCAACATGGACTTAATGGCCCACGTCAAGCAGGCAATGCAAGCTGGCTTACTCCCTCCACTATTTGAACCAAAGGAAACCTCCCATGTTGAATGAATTGCGTTGTGAAGCGTGCCACAGTGATGCCACCCCCCTCGGCCCTGAGGAACGAAGACTGCTATTAACGGAGTTGGAGGGATGGAAAATCGTTGATCGAGACGGCATCCCCCAATTGGAAAAAGAGTATCGCTTTAAAAATTATCAACTGGCGTGGGCCTTCGCCAATAAAGTGTCTCAGCTTGCTGAAGAGGAGTTCCACCACCCCTCACTACTGTTGGAGTGGGGAAAGGTCACCGTCACCTGGTGGAGCCATTCCATCAAAGGCTTGCACCAAAACGACTTTATCTGCGCGGCCAAGTGTGACCGCTTTTAACGGATAGCCTAACGCCCCTCACTAGCATTCGGCTTGTGAGGGGCGTCGTCGTTTCTCAGTGCGGCGTATTAGTTTGCGGTCAGGTAACGCTGCTCTTTGGCGAGTGTTTTATCGCCATCAATAATTTCGAACGTGAAAGTGCGGCCGTTATCAAACAAGTTAGCGGCGTAGAATGTCCCTTTTGAACCACTGACGAAATGTTTGACACCGTTGCCACGGACAGTGACGTCAACACCACTGACGGGTTGTCCGTTGTCAAGTACCGTGACGATTGCGCCGTGATTTGCTGTTGCTACATCAAGGGTGTAGTTGTGGCTGTCGGCAGCAAATGCTGATGTTGCAGTAACTAAAGAGAGTGCAAGAGTGGTGATGATAGTTTTCATAGAGTATTCCTCAACAAGTAGGTGGAATTAAGTTTGCTGGAGTCTGTCTCAGCGCTTGATAGGAATATTAAATGTGATTCCGGTCACGAAAAATCATGGTTTTTAGTTGGACTAGTTCGAAAAAATTGAACGTAGTTTTGTTTAACTTGTGTACAAAGCTAAAGAGTTACTGATAATGGTCGCTATACTCTTTACAGTAACGACAAAGCGCTTGCGTATGGAACTATGAAAAAAATCATCATGGTGTTGTTGCTGCTTGTCGGTATTGCTTGTGCCGGTGGCGGTTATTACATCTTTTATTACAAGCCTCAACAAGATGCGTTGGCACTCGCCGCACAAGAGTCGGAGCCCGAGGCACCAAAGCCTGTGGAAAAAAAAGCGCCACCTGAGCCAGAACCCGAGCCCATCACAGATTATTACGTGAACCCAGCCAAACTTGGGGTGCGTGAGCAACCCGATAAACAGGCGTTTATCGAGAGTGTTGTGTATCGCGGCGATAAACTGCATGTTTTGGAAAAAAAAGACGGTTGGGGACGCATTTCCCCCTATTACGTGTATGAAGAAGGGGGCCCGGAGGTCGCTGAATGGGTGCCGATGGAGGCACTGCTCGAGGTTGCGCCCACGATCACTCGTGAAGAGCGTATTGAGACGGTCAGTGGCTACATCGAAAATTCCGACGATTTTAAAACCTTTTTTGACCGCTTTATCCAGTCCACCGACAGTTTGCTCAAAGAGGGAACTTGCTCGCCAGAAGACTTCGAAGAGTTGGGCGGTTGGGTGCGTTCTATTACCTTCAGTAGCGACGATATCTACTTTGTCTATTGCGGCGGTTTGAAACAGGCGAACAAAATTTATCTCAACGCACAAACGGGCGAAATCTTCTATCGCTGATCCCCAAACACATTGACGAAACCATGACGCACAGATGCTTACATCTTGGCGGGAGTTACGTATATACTTATCCAAGTATTTGAATTGCTAAACTATGTGCTCTGAGTACGGTCTTGTGCTCATAGTTTGATGGACATAGTAGGCTTAACGAGGTCGAGTTGGCCTCGTTGACAGGAAAGGATAATAAAGGGAGAGAACGATGGGCACGATCACGCGCACCCTAGTTGCCGTCGCGTTTGCGATGCACATGGCCACGTCATATGCGGCTATCATTGAAACCACGACACTGGTGGGATTTGGTGAAGCAAAATATCCGCAAGATTTCACCCACTTTGATTATGTCAATCCAGACGCCCCCAAATACGGCAAAGTGACGTATGGACAAGTCGGCACGTTCGATAACTTTAACCGTTACGCTTCTCGCGGGGTTGCGGCGGCGGCCAGTGGCGAGCTATACGATCCCTTAATGTTCTCTCCAAGCGATGAGATCGATGCTTATTACCCCTTAATTGCACAGCGTGTCCGATACTCGGATGACTACCGCTGGTTAGAGCTCGACATCAACCCGAAAGCACGCTTTCACGACGGTCAGCCTATTACTGCACATGACGTCGCCTTTACCTTCGATAAGTTTATGAAAGAGGGGGTGCCGCAATACCGCGTCTATTATCAAGACATTCAATCTGTGACCGCTAAAGATGATCTCACGGTGCGCATTGAGATGGCGACGCCCAATCGAGAAAAGTTGTTTAGCTTTGCGCAGTCCACGCGCGTGCTGCCTAAACATTTTTGGCAGGACAAAAACCTCTCCGAACCGTTATCGACGCCACCTATCGGCAGTGGTGCCTATCAAGTCACCGATTATCAATCTGGCCAGAGCGTTACCTATTCATTGGTAGAGGATTACTGGGCACGCGATCTTCCCGTCAATGTGGGGCGCGATAACTTTGCTCAGATTCAATACGACTATTACCGCGATGACACCGTGATGCTCGAGGCGTTTAAAGCGGGCGAATTTGATTTTCGTCTCGAGAATTCCGCCAAGTTTTGGGCGAATTCTTACACAGGGATCAACTTTGATAAGGGATACATTGTTAAACAAGAGATCCCTCATGAGAAGCCAGAGAACACCCAAGGGTTCGTGTTTAACACCCAGCGTGATCTGTTTAGCGACCCTAAGGTTCGAGAAGCGCTCTCTTACGCGATGGACTTTGAGTGGATGAACAAAAACATGTTCTATGGTCAATACAGTCGCACGCGCAGCTATTTTCAAAATACTGACTATGAAGCTAAAGGGCTTCCTGATGAGGACGAATTAGCGGTGCTTGAACCTTATAAATCTCAAGTGCCAGCGCGAGTGTTTACCCAGGATTATCAGCCGCCAGTCACCGACGGCAGTGGTCGAATTCGCGCCCAGCTTAGAGTGGCGTTTAAACTGCTCGATGAAGCGGGTTGGGCACTTAAAGACAAAGTGATGACGAACAAAGAGACTGGTCAACCGCTCACCTTTGAACTGCTGATATACAGTCCAACCACGGAGCGTATTGCGATTCCATTGCAAAAAAATCTCAAGCTCATGGGCGTAGAGATGAACATTCGCTCGGTGGATACCACCCAATATATCAAACGCTTGCGTGACCGAGATTTTGATATGGTGTCATCGTCTTACAGCGCCAATCCTTATCCAAGTCCGAACTTAATGATCGTTTGGAACTCTAACTACATTGACTCCACCTACAACACTGCCGGTGTGATGGACCCCGTCGTGGATGCGTTGACGCTTGAGATTTCCAACAGTCAGCAAGATACGCAGGCGTTGTTGTCACTGGGTAAGGCGCTCGATCGCGTACTGCAATGGAACTTTTATGTGATTCCACAGTGGCATGTTGGCGAGTACCGCGTTGCGATGTGGGATAAGTTTGGACGCCCATCTGTGACGCCCAAATACGACCTTGGCGTTGACACTTGGTGGGTCGATAAACAAAAAGCGGACAAATTGCCAGAAAAGCGCCGCTAAACCTGTAAGGCGATATTGACCAAGGCCAATTCGAGGGAAACATGGCAGCGTATATATTTCGACGACTTTTGTTGGTGATCCCCACCTTGTGGGCGATCATCACCATCAATTTCTTTATTATTCAAATAGCGCCAGGTGGCCCTGTCGAGCAAGCGTTAGCCCAGATGGAAGGGCTCGGTTCTGGTGTTATGGAGCGTTTTGCCGGCGGTGGGAGCGAAGTCGACCTGAGTGTCTCCAATGACAATGCCGTGAGTGGTTATAAAGGCTCTCGCGGTTTGGATCCCGAAGTGGTGGAGGCGATTAAAGTCCAGTTTGGTTTTGATAAGCCGCTGCTTGAGCGCTATGTCGAGATGCTCAAAAACTACGCGACTTTTAATTTTGGTGAAAGTCTGTTTAAAGGCGGTAACGTCATCGATTTGATTGTCGAGCGGTTGCCCGTCTCCATCTCCCTAGGGCTTTGGAGCACGTTGATCATTTATTTGATCTCGATTCCTTTGGGGATTCTAAAAGCGATTCATCATGGTAGTCGCTTTGATATTTGGTCCAGTGCGCTGGTGATCATCGGTTACGCCATCCCCGGTTTCTTGTTCGCCATCATCCTTATTATTTTGTTTGCCAGTGGCAACTACTTTAGCTGGTTTCCCTTGCGTGGCTTGGTGTCGGCCAACTTTGAGCAGCTGAGTTGGTATGAACAAATCCTCGACTATTTTTGGCATTTGGCGCTGCCGATTTGTGCGATGGTGATTGGCGGCTTTGCGACGCTCAGCATGCTGACCAAGAACTCGTTTCTGGATGAGATCAACAAACAGTATGTGGTGACGGCGCGGGCAAAAGGATTGGACGACCGCTCTATCTTGTACAAGCACGTGTTTCGCAACGCCATGCTCATCATTATCGCGGGTTTTCCTGCGGCATTTATCAGCATCTTTTTTACCGGCTCGATGCTGATTGAAGTCATGTTCTCTCTTGAGGGCATAGGTCTACTTGGTTTCGAGTCGACCATACAGCGGGACTATCCGGTGGTGTTTAGCTCGCTCTACATCATGACGCTGCTCGGACTGCTGCTGAGTATTATTTCCGATCTGACCTATACCTGGGTTGACCCAAGAATTGATTTTGAGGCGCGCTAATGCAAGCGAAGAAAAGACGTAACCCGCTCAACGAAGCTCGCTGGCAGCGCTTTAAGGCTAATAAGCGCGGATTTTGGTCGTTGTGGATCTTCTTGGTTTTATTTACCGTGAGTTTGTTTGCCGAGCTGATTGCCAACGATAAGCCATTGCTGGTGGAGTACGATCAGCAGTGGTATTTTCCTATCGTTCAACAATACGCAGAAACGGAGTTTGGCGGTGAGTTTGAGACCGAAGCCGATTACACCGATCCGTATGTGATTGAACTCATTGAAGAGAAGGGCTATCTGATTTGGCCTCTGATCCGTTTCAGTTACGATACGATCAATTTTGATATTTCCGGTAGCGTCCCATCGGCGCCCGATAGCGTCAATTGGCTCGGCACGGATGACAAAGGCCGCGACGTACTGGCCCGAATCATTTACGGTTTTCGAATTTCGGTGCTGTTTGGTTTTGTGTTGACCATCATTTCCAGCGTGATTGGTGTTGCCGTCGGCGCGACGCAAGGCTACTACGGTGGTTGGCTGGATCTGTTGGGTCAGCGTTTTATCGAAATTTGGTCTGGAATGCCGACCCTGTTTTTACTGATCATTTTGTCGAGCTTTGTCGAGCCGAATTTCTGGTGGTTACTGGGGATTATGGTGGCGTTCAGTTGGATGAGCTTAGTTGGCGTGGTGCGAGCCGAATTCTTACGTTGCCGAAATTTTGATTATGTCCGCGCCGCGCATGCAATGGGCGTCAGCGACGGGCGCATCATGCGTCGCCACATGTTGCCCAATGCGATGGTCGCCTCACTGACCATGATGCCGTTTATCTTATCCGGTTCGGTCACAACATTAACCTCGCTTGACTTCCTTGGCTTTGGTTTACCGGCCGGTTCGCCATCACTGGGTGAGTTACTGGCGCAAGGTAAAGCCAATTTGCAGGCGCCGTGGCTCGGTTTTTCGGCCTTCTTTGTTCTCTCTATCATGTTAACCTTGCTCGTTTTCGTCGGCGAAGCGGTACGTGACGCGTTTGACCCCCACCACCAAGGACGATAATCATGAGTACTCCTATTTTACACATAGACGGTTTATCGGTGGGCTTTGGTGCCGGTGATGCGCCTCTGACGGTCACTCATAAAGTGTCACTCAATGTCGCCAAAGGGGAGACGCTCGCCTTGGTGGGCGAGAGCGGCTCAGGTAAGTCGGTGACAGCCAATTCGATTCTCAAGCTGTTGCCAAAAGGTTCAGCCCATTATCTGGAAGGAAGCATTCAGTTTGATGGCATTGACATGCTCAGTTGTTCAGAGCGTCAGTTACGTGGTATTCGCGGCGGTCGAATTGGGATGATTTTCCAAGAGCCTATGGTGTCGTTAAATCCGCTGCATAAGGTTGGCAAACAACTGGTTGAGACCTTAGCGATTCACCGTGGCATGCGTACGACTCAAGCGCAACAGCGAGCCATTGAGTGGCTAGGAAAAGTCGGAATTCGTCATCCTGAGCAAAAAATACAGGCCTATCCGCATGAGTTGTCGGGGGGAGAACGTCAGCGCGTAATGATTGCGATGGCGTTAATTAATGAGCCTGAGCTGCTGATTGCCGATGAGCCGACAACAGCGCTCGATGTTTCTGTCCAAGCGCAAATTCTGGATCTGCTCAAAGCGCTGCAACAAGAGATGGGCATGGCGATGCTGTTTATCACTCATGATCTGAGTATCGTTCGCCGTATTGCGGACCGAGTGGCCGTCATGCAACACGGACATTTAGTCGAGACAGGGGAGTGCAAAGCGATCTTTCAAAACCCGACCCACCCCTACACGCAAAAGCTGATTCACTCAGACCCTAGAGGCTTACCTGTTCCGGTTGAACCTGACTCGCCCGCTTTGTTGACAGTGGATCAGTTGAAAGTGTGGTTTCCCATCACGGGTGGTCTGTTTAAGCGGGTAGTGGATCACGTGAAAGCCGTGACAGAGATGAGCTTTACTTTACGCAAAGGTCACTCCATTGGATTGGTTGGCGAGAGTGGCTCGGGGAAATCGACCACAGGTATGGCGATTCTCAAATTGGTCCACTCGCAAGGGCATATTGAGTATCAAGGACACGCACTGGACACGCTCGATCGCGCGGGTATGCTGCCATTTCGCAGCAAAATGCAAGTGGTGTTTCAAGACCCGTTCTCAGCGCTCAACCCAAGAATGTCGGTGTCTGAAGTGATTGGGGAAGGATTGCGCGTGCACAAGCAATGGAGTGATGAAGAGGTCGATGAACAAATCTGCGAAGTGATGAAAGAAGTGGATTTGGATCCGAACACTCGTCACCGTTATCCCAATGAGTTTTCCGGTGGGCAGCGTCAGCGCATCGCCATCGCTCGAGCGTTGGTGCTCAAGCCAGAATTCATTTTGCTTGATGAGCCGACCTCGTCACTCGATAGAACCGTGCAAGCTCAAGTGCTCGATTTGCTCAAATCGCTGCAAGAGAAGTATCAGCTGAGCTATTTGTTCATTAGCCACGATCTCAATGTCGTGAAATCCTTGTGCCATTACACCATAGTGATGAAACAGGGGCAGATTGTCGATCAAGGAGAGACGCAGCAGTTGTTTACCTCACCCGCTCATCCTTACACGCAGGAGTTGGTCACGCTGTCGTCGTTTTAGCGAGTCAGGGTGTTTTAGGCAGCAATCATAGAGGTCAGTATCAGCGTGTTGGTCAAACGGTGTTGTCGCGCTAAATGGTGGTGTAGCGACTGGCGCTCGCCAGAGAGAGCGGTTTTGAAAACCAATAGCCTTGCAAGTAGGACGCGCCCATATCAGTGAAGATTCGCTGCATTTCGGCGCTCTCTATTCCCTCAATGACAATATCGACGCTGTAGCTTTTGCACAGCTTAGTGATGAAGGCGAGATACTCGAAGGTAGCGGGGTTTTGCAGCGAGCGCCACGCGATGGATTTGTCGACTTTGATCTGTTTTAGGGGCAGGTCAAAAAAACTATTGAGAGAGCTGTAGCCGGATCCGAAATCGTCTAACGAGAGTAAGAAACCATAACCATTGAGGCGGTAGAGTTGGTCAAAAGCACTCTGATTGCCATCAAGGATGATAGTTTCGGTCAGCTCTAGCACAATGCTGCTCGTAGGCACGCCGCAGTGGTCTGCCATGGCTTTAATTTTTCTCGGAAAATCCTGTTGCAGCAACTGCAATACGGATACGTTGATATTCACCCGAACGCTCGATTGATGTTGCTGTGAGTAGGCTTTGATGAACTCGCAGGCTTTGGCAAACACAAAGTAGCCCAATTCAGACACTAAGCCTTTCTTTTCCGCTAGCGCTATAAACTCGTCGGGGTAAATTTCCCCCATCTCACGGCTTTTCCAGCGTACGAGTGCTTCAAAGCTGGCCACGCGGTTTTGCTGGGTACAAATAATAGGCTGAAACTTCACGTTCAGCGTTTCGCCTTGAATTGCCTCACCAAGTTCACGTTCGATGTAGAAGTGGCGATCGACCTTATCTTTGGTTTTGTCATCATAAACGCTGATGATTCCGTCACCTTGTTCCAGTGCAAAGTGGCAGGTACGCGCAGCGATTTTAAGGGTATCTTCTGGCGCGGCATCGGTAGGGAAGTTAGGGTAGATGCCTATCACCATATCACGGCCGTACAACACGCCCTGTTCGTTGAGCGCATTTTGGTACTGCGTAATAATGCGCTGGGCGAGATCGTTCAGTGCAGCGGTGGTGTAGTCACCTTGACATAGAATCACAAAGTCATCAGAGCGAATACGGTAAATATCCACAAACACATCAGGCAGTGTTTTTAGGCTGATCAACAGGTGATTGAGCACATCGCGCATACTCTGTGAGCCATACAGGCTAAGGTAGGTACGCAGATCGCTAACATGGATATTCAGTAGATGATACTGTTCGCCCTCCGGCGCGGTCAGCTGGTTAAGATCGAGTGTCAGTTTTTGCTCGTTGGCAAGGCCCGTCGGAATATCAAACAGCGACGTGTGACGTAAAAACGCTTCCATATCTTTTTGTTGTGAGATGTCTTTGTGGCACCCAACCATAAAACGCTTACCGTTGATGGTTTTGGTGATAGACGTCGCTTCTAGCCAAACGTAGTCGCCGGTGGTGGCGCGAATACGATATTGCGTGGTCATTTTGAGGTTGTCTTGCGCGATGTGCTCATCGACGCGACCATCGAGCATTTCTCTGTCCAACGGATGCACCAGTTTCAGCCACTCGTTCAAACAAGAATGGCCGGTATTGATGCCAAATCGGCGATAAAAGGCGGGGCTATAAAAGCAGACATGTTCATTGTCGGACATATAAAAGATACCGTCATTAAACACATCAAACATGTGCTTAAAGTGGTTGTCCATTAGGCCGTCGAGCTGAGCGCCAGAGAGAGGATGCTCGGCGTTATGGTCAATCGACTCTACCGCACCGCCGCTTTCAGCCTCTTCTGCAGCTTTGAGCGTATCAAACAGACTGTGAATGGTGTACTTAGACATATCGAAATAAAGACCTAGCCTTAGATTGCTTAATCATTGATTTTATTGTGGTTATCTGTGTTAAGCAAAAATTTTGAACATTGTTTCATACATTTGATGCTACTGCCAACAAGAAGCGCGTTAACTGATAACGATTCTCTATTAATTTTGATATAGATGCAGTGAATAGACCATATTATTGAGTGATCATTCAATAATATTGATGAATGTGTGAAGAGAATCACCTAAGGCGCTGCGCATTGGCGAGTATAGTGGATTGTGCTACGGTGGCATTATCCAAAACTATCAAACTCGTCTCTTATTATGAAGTCTCAGCTTGATCTCAATTTACTTAAAGTATTGCTGCTGTTGGCGAAACATAAGCAGTTAAAACCGGTCGCAAAAGAGTTGGGAAAAACCGAAAGTGCGGTCAGTAAGCATCTCGCTAAGTTGCGAGAGCAGCTTGGTGACCCTTTATTTGTCAGAGGAGCACACGAGTTTGAGCCCACTGAGTTCACGCTCAAGCTTTTGCCTGGTGTTGAGCAAGGATTGGAGCTTATCCAATATTCGGTACAAGACAAAACGTTTGAACCTCAGTTGTATCAAAAGCCGATAAAAATCGCTTTGCCGAGCGTGGTGCAATATTTGGTAGGTAAAGATCTTCTGATTGACTTGCTCGACACGTTCCCACGCGCGCCGATTGATATCACCACTTGGAATGACTATTCGGTCAGCCACATTCTTGATGATAAAGTCGATATTGGCGTTCAATACTTTAACAGTGACTTGACGAAGAACCTCTACCAGCACAGGCTCGGGCAGTGTGATGCCAGTATTATATGCGCCAAGCGCTATGCTGGGCGAACTCTAGACGATTTGCTTGCGATGCCGTTTGTATTAATGGAAATGAAAGGGTGGCAGCATTCGAAAGCCGCCACCAAAGTGGCATTGGCAGAGCGCGGCATTGCCATCGATGACATCGCGACCGTAGACAATATGACCTGTTTGTTTGAGGTACTTGATGAGATCGAGTGCGCCGCTTTCTTACCTAAGCTTCCCGCGCTGACCAAGCGGCCAAATCTGGCGGTGACAGTGCTCCCTGATAGCCTAATGGAAACGCCGCTGCCCCCGATTGTCAGCATATCTCGCTTAAAGAATCGAGGGAGCCCATTACACGATCTGCTGGTGAGTAAACTCAAGCAGCACGTGTTCTCCGGTTAAATCTATCGTACTTAGGCGGCGAGCTGATTTTGCAGACGAGTCAACTCGATGATGGACTCAACTTGGTACTTATCGAGAATTCGGGTCTTATAGGTACTAATGGTTTTCGAGCTCAAAGAGAGTAGCTCAGAAATCCGCTTGTTCGAGTAGCCTTGAATCAAGTAGTTGAGCACGATGGTTTCTCGACTTGAGAGCGCCGGATGTTTTGCACTTTGCTCAGCGTCTTGCTTGAAAACCAAGTAGCCACGCACCACGCTATTGATCGATTCGGCAATGGTGGTGGTCGATTCTGTTTTTAATACAAAGCCATTGGCGCCAATTTTATGCGCCGTATCGGAATAGAGTGGGTGATGGTGGCCAGAGACAAACACAATTTTGCCTGTGTAACCGCGAGCTCGGGCGCGGCGCACGAATTCAAAACCGTCAGAGTTGTCGAGTTCAACATCAAGCACCACCAAATGGCAGGGGTGTTGACGCAAATATTGCAGTGCGCTTAGTGACGAGCTGGTCGCTTCCACCTGTGCATTCGGAAAAAGTGTCTCAATGACCTGAGTAAGCGCTTCTTGAAACATGGGCTGACGGTCGATGATGAGTGTGGTAAACGGTGTGTTGAGCTGTGCGTTCATCTTTTATCTCTCTTATTGATTTACGTGAAACGCATCCATGCACTAATCGATGGCGTTAATGTAATCCAAATCTGAAAGACAGTGTGGAAAAGAGGAATTTCCGTTTCGGAAAGTTAGTCAGCGGCATGTCAACGGGTCAACATGCCGACATTATCAATCTCTTAGAAGAAGTCGATCGACTTACGTCCGCCACTTTTGCCTGGTGCTGGCTTATCGGGTGTCGATGATGTTTGTGCGCTCGCTGGTTCAGGCTTGCGTGAAGGGCTCTGTTCAGTGGCCGTTGCTGACGCCCGATTCGGGGAGACGGATCGGTCTTCCTCAAGTTCCAGTGCGCTTGGCTGCGTGGCATCCATCGAATGCTCGATGTTGTGCTTTTCGACTGTGTCATCAGCATAGTAGTAGTCGTTGACACCGCTGCTTTCACCATCGGCACAAATGATGATGTAGTACTG
>NZ_JCBDGH010000078.1:0-13900 GCF_059833955.1 Vibrio sp. R15-SG3-ISO1A | reverse complement strand
TGGCGTCCGGCTTTGGCTGGTACTCTTTAGCCGGCATCTTGATGGGGGACGCCTTTGGCCCTATCTACGGCGGCGCGTCCTTTATGATTGAGTTGCTGCGAGAATTGATTGCATTGGTGCTGATCCCCCTCTTTATTCGTACTAAACCTTGTACGGCAATCGGCTATGCGGGTGCAACGGCGATGGACTTCACCTTGCCAGTCATCCAAACCACCGGCGGCGTGCGCTGCGTGCCTGTGGCGATTGTCAGTGGCTTTATTCTTAGCCTATTAGTCCCTGTAATGATGCTGTTCTTTGTCTCACTTGCAGGTTAGATCGCAGGAATGCCAGAAACAATCCACTATATTGTCCCTTTGCTTCGTCCATCCGAGTGAAGGAAACCCGTTCGGCACCTAATGATGACGATGCCGACATGAAAGGCCAATCAAAGAAGTTGGCCCAAAGAATACGTCTTTAAAGGAATGCTTATGAAACGCACCATTGTCGCCCTCGCACTCGCTGCTACCTCCCATTTAGCGTTGGCAGCAGACAACGCTTGCCTAGAAAAAAAATACGACGCTTATATCGATGCGTCTTTGCATTGGTATGAAGATTTGTCTCAGCTTACCTCAGAGCAATACCCAGAGTTGACCGAAGTCAGTGAGTGGTTCCTACAAGGGCGCCAGCATCACTTTGAGCTTAATCGCGCTGCGGTGAAATACTATCTAGAGCATGACGCCTCAAAAGTGGCGACTGCGCAGCCAGTAGAAGCGTGGTTGCAGCTTGATCAAAAAGACATCAAGGTACTGACCTCGCGCAGTGACGAGCTAGGCCAATTAGCGAGCGTGACGTTTAATGATCGCCAAGCCAAGCCGCACGAGAAAAACTACGAGCTACGCTCTGCGTTTGCCGATTTACTGAGCCACCCAACCAAAATTGATGCAGCGCTCAAGCGCTACAATCAATCGATTCAAGCGCTTGAATCGATTGATTGTCAGTAAACCGAATCTCGTCTGTACTCACTCGTTAACATTCACGCTATTACCGGCATCTGTGACTGAGTGATGCAAACTGAGATCCATCAATTAAAACGGGACTTTGTGCCCGTTTTCGTTTAGATTGTCGCGCTTGCAACAAAAATATTAGAGCAATGTAGCTGTATGGTATCGGAACACAAAACGGCAGATGTGAGTTTCGAAAGCTTACTTCGAATCTTTACAGTACCTGAAGGGCCAGACTCAACACTCACCAAGATAGAAGAGGAACTATCGCGAAACTTGAACAAGTTTTTGCGAGAGCACATCGTTGCGGAAGAAAAACCTCTACTCGACATAGAGAAAGACTTCTCCAACGCCTCTATCCCAGAGCAACCTGAGTTTGTCTCAGACCACACACAGCATTTGCTCGACACGCTCGTCTCTCAATCTGTTCATACATCAGCACCGAGCTTTATTGGTCATATGACCTCTGCTCTGCCCTATTTCCTGATGCCACTCTCCAAGATCATGATTGCACTCAATCAGAACTTGGTCAAAATCGAGACGTCCAAAGCATTTACGCCCCTTGAGAGGCAAGTGCTCGGCATGCTCCATCGCCTGATTTACCATCGCAGTGACGACTTTTATTCGACTTGGATGCACAGCGCAAACCACTCTCTAGGTGCGTTTTGCTCGGGCGGCACCGTCGCGAACATCACCGCGCTGTGGGTGGCGAGAAACAATTCGCTACGCCCTGACGGTGCCTTCACTGGCGTGGAAAAAGAAGGCCTATTCAAAGCCATGAAGCACTATGGCTATGAAGGGCTCGCAATTTTGGTCTCTGAACGAGGCCACTACTCGTTGAAAAAAGCGGCGGATGTCCTCGGGATTGGTCAAGATGGTTTGGTCTCGGTGAAGACTGGGCCGGATAACAAGATCTGCCCACAAGATTTGAAACATCAAATTGCTGAGCTCAAAGCTAAACGCATCAAGCCATTTGCCGTTGTCGGCGTTGCAGGCACCACAGAAACGGGCAATATCGATCCTCTACGTGAAGTGGCGCTGATCTGCCAAGAAGAAGGCTGTCATTTCCATGTCGATGCCGCTTGGGGCGGTGCGACATTAATGTCGAACAACCATCGTCACCTACTCGATGGTATTGAGTTGGCCGACTCAGTCACCATAGATGCGCATAAACAGCTCTACATTCCAATGGGCGCGGGCATGGTGCTGTTTAAGCAGCCAGATGCGATGAAATCCATCGAGCACCACGCACAGTACATACTGCGTAAGGGATCCAAAGATCTCGGTAGCCATACATTAGAGGGTTCACGCTCAGGTATGGCCATGCTCGTTTATGCGGCTATGCATATTATCAGCCGTCCCGGTTATGAACTGCTGATCGATCAAAGCATCGAAAAAGCGAAATTCTTTGCGGATTTAATTCAGCAGCAACGTGATTTCGAATTAGTCTCTGAACCTGAGCTGTGCTTACTCACCTACCGTTATCTACCTGAGAAGGTGCGCGCGGCGCTAGAACAAGCCAATGACGCTCAAACCCATGAGCTGAATAATTTGCTTAACGAGCTCACTAAGTTTATCCAAAAGCGCCAGCGTGAAACCGGCAAATCCTTCGTTTCACGAACACGACTCAATCCTGAGCGTTGGAATCGTGAGCACACCATCGTATTTCGTGTTGTTCTGGCGAACCCGCTCACGCATTGTGATATTCTGAAATCCGTGTTGGAAGAGCAGCGTCATATCGCAACACAAGCGCCAAACTTAATGGCGCAAATCGATGCCCTTGCCGAAAACATTCTCACCAAATGAAATTTTCTTTCTGAAAAGCTGTAATTCATTTATCAACACCCGACCGAAAATGCGATTTTTGGTCGGGGTTTAAGCGTATTTCCGTAGTTTAAACAAAATTTAGTTTGAGGCTTGTCATATTCTCATCATTTGTATGACGGAAACACTGCCTTAAACGTTCGGCTTAGGTTTATACTGAGCTTATGGCGCTGGATTGTCATTACCTTTAGCGAACAAGTTGTTCTCTACACTACAAAAATCAGGTATATCCAGTTAGATGTTCTACATACCCTCGTGAACACTATGAACACATTAGAAAAAATTCAGAAGAACCTGGAAAATTTTAGCAAGTCTGAACGCAAAGTCGCCGAAGTCATCATGGCTTCCCCTCAGACAGCGATTCATTCCAGCATCGCAACGTTGGCCAAAATGGCCGATGTCAGTGAGCCGACCGTCAACCGTTTCTGCCGCCGCCTGGACACCAAAGGTTTCCCCGACTTTAAACTGCACTTGGCTCAGAGCCTTGCGAACGGTACACCTTATGTTAATCGCAACGTCGAAGAAGACGACGGCCCAGATGCCTACACGCACAAAATTTTTGAGTCCACGATGGCCTGTTTGGATGTCGCTAAAAACAGCCTTGACGCTATGCAGGTCAATCGTGCCGTCGACCTTCTGACACAAGCGAAGCGCATCTCTTTCTTTGGTTTAGGGGCATCGTCTGCTGTGGCGAAAGATGCTCAAAACAAATTCATCCGTTTCAACATCCCGATCACCTGCTTTGAAGATATCGTGATGCAACGCATGAGCTGCATCAACTGTACAGACAACGACGTCATCGTGTTGATTTCACACACTGGCCGTACAAAGAGTCAGGTAGAGATCGCCAACCTAGCGCGCGAAAACGGTGCGACGGTCATCGCGATTACCGCGAAAGACTCCCCGCTTGATAAAGCCAGCTCACTCTCTATCACGCTCGACATCCCTGAAGACACCGACGTGTACATGCCAATGGCTAGCCGCGTGGTTCAAATGACTGTGATTGACGTCCTTGCGACTGGTTTTACGCTGCGCCGCGGTACCGGATTTAGAGAAAACCTACGTCGCGTCAAAGACGTATTGAAAGACTCTCGCTACGACAAGCTTTCTCAGTTCTAGAGATCTTACACTGGCGAGAATCCATAACGGCGCTCAATGAGCGCCGTTATTATTAGGATTTTTGTAGCCGCGATGGTTCTATATCATGACTGGTAAAGACGATAGAAGCCCGCGCGTCCTCGCCCACCGAACTGTGCTCGGTACACTCGCCTTGGCATTGGCACACTTGGCCTAGAATCGCCATCAGTCGCTCTTTGGTCAGTGGTAGCGGATTGCCTTTGATCGACGTTGATTTCAGCGCATCCGCCGCGACCACATCAAACGCGGTCGAGCAAACCCCAAATTGAATCAACTCTGGGATGTTCAATTTTTCGAGCATCATATTGACCCATAAGATCGCGTCTTCTCGATGCGCATTCACTCGCCCCGTCAGCAATTGCGCGACTTTGGTGAACCTTTCGAGTACGTCTGTACGCTGGGATTCCATCGCGGCTTGAATGTTTTCCGCCATCACATAAGGAGCCAAGCGCGCGGTGATCACGCTGTGTGGCGCATCCAGTTTGCCTCCAAGCGCTGACGCCAATCCGTGCGCTGCACCGAGCTTGGCATTGGTACTGGCCATACCGCCGAGCATAGCGGCAAACGAGATATCGGCCCGCGCTTTATGGTCGTCCTCCAAGCACGCTGGCAGCACAGAGTGGCTCAACCGTCTTAACCCCTCTTCACAGATCATATCGGTGAGCGGGTTAGGCATGCCACAAACATAGGCTTCCATCAGATGCGTGAACGCATCCATTGCACCTCGCCCAGAGCGGTAACGGTCCATCCCATAGGTTAAAGTCGGATCGACAATCGCGACATCCGCCAGCATATCGGGGCTGCGTAGACTCACTTTCACTTGTTCTTGACCTGAGCGCAGTACGGCATTACGCGTTACTTCAGAGCCGGTACTCGCTGTGGTTGGGATCGCAATAAAAGGTAAAGGCTTGGTTTTGAGCGGAACGTTTCGGCCCACCACCTCGACATAATCATACACATCGCCTTGATTTGGAATCACCGCCGCCAGCGCTTTGCCGACATCAATCACACTGCCACCGCCCATCGCCACAACCAAGTCAGGTTTAAAACGGCGGCCGACCGTCGCGGTTTCTTCAATCATGGTGATGTTGGGTTCGCCGCTCACGGCAACGTGTTGGTAGCGAAGTTTTTGACTTTTGAGGTGATGCAGTAGCGGCCCGCACCGATTGAGGTTTTTACCGGTGACCAGAAGCACGCTGTAGCCAAACTGGTTGATAAGCGAAAGCGACGACTCAAACGCCCCTTCACCAAACACGATCCGTGTTGAAGTCATAAACTGAAACATTGGCCGACTCCTTGATTCATTCCATTACTGGATACAGAGTGCACCGTCTCCCCAGAAATAACGTTGAGCTAGTGCAAACTTGCTTATTTAACCTTAAATTAATCATGGTTTTCTCGATAAAGACCTCACCTTGTACGTCGCAAAAAAGTAAAATGTTTAAAACACAATCAATAGGTCTGCCCTATTAACCCAAGAGGTAAATGCCACTTTATTTCCTATAACGATTCGGGCATAGTGGCACTATTAAAATCAAAGGAGAAAGATATGTTCGTCGTTATTTTTGGTCGCCCAGCTTGCCCATACTGTGTTCGTGCAAAAGAACACGCAGAAACGCTAAAAGCAAAGCGTGACGACTTCAACTACCGCTACGTGGATATTCACGCAGAAGGCATTTCCAAAGCTGACCTAGAGAAAACCGTCGGCAAGCCAGTGGAAACTGTGCCACAGATCTTTATCGATCAAGAGCACATCGGTGGTTGCGATGATTTCGAAGCATACGCAAAAGAGCACTTGGGTTTGTTTGACGCTTAAACGTCACCCACTCACACTGTTGTACGAAAACCGCGAATATCGCGGTTTTTTTGTGCGTGCGTTTTACATTACTTTGTCTAATGTCAACGATGAGTAAACTCTCAAAAAATTCACTTATCTTTTTGAAATATTTCGCTACAATTCGCACACTTAACTTACTCCTCGGCAGCGCACAGATATAGCCCGTGAACATTGACGTCGTACTCTTGTTAGAACAAAACCCTATCTTATTGATTTTCGTCGTATTAGCGATCGGTTTAGCGATTGGTAAAATTCGATTTGGCAACTTCCACCTTGGTAACTCGATTGGCGTTTTGATTACCTCTTTGATCATGGGTCATTTAGGTTTCATGTTTAATGCTGACGCACTGACCATCGGCTTTATGTTGTTTATCTACTGTGTAGGTATTGAGGCAGGCCCCAACTTCTTCGGCATATTCTTTCGCGACGGCAAGCACTACTTCATCTTGAGTATGGTGGTGTTGTCAGCCGCGCTCAGTATTACCTATTTTGCTAGCCACTATATGGGCCTAAACTATGGCTTGGCCGCCGGCATGATGGCAGGTGCGCTAACCTCAACACCCGTATTGGTCGGTGCGCAAGATGCGCTCAATTCAGGATTGGCGGAATTACCCAAGAATATGGATTTCGCCTTGGTGCTAGAAAACCTCTCTGTCGGTTATGCGATGGCCTATTTGATTGGCCTTATCAGCATGATCTTCTTTGCCAAGCTACTGCCGAAGCTGCAAAAACAGAATCTGTCTGACTCTGCTCAGCAAATCGCACAAGAGCGCGGATTGGGCGGTTCTGGGCAACGAAAAGTGTACCTGCCGATTATTCGCGCCTACCGAGTCGGCCCGGAGCTGATTGATTGGACCGATGGCAAGAACTTGCGTGAGTTGGGTATCTATCGCCAAACGGGTTGTTACATCGAGCGCATTCGTCGTAATGGCATCCTTGCCCACCCTGATGGGGATGCGATTCTGCAAGAGGGCGATGAGATTGCACTGGTTGGCTTTCCCGATAGTCACGCACGTCTTGATCCTAGTTTCCGCCACGGTAAAGAAGTGTTTGATCGTAACTTGCTCGATCTGCGCATCGTTGAAGAGGAGATCGTAGTCAAAAGCGATGCGATTGCGGGGAAACGTCTCTCTGACCTCAATCTTTCTGAGTATGGCTGTTTCCTAAACCGAGTGGTTCGCGCTCAAATTGAGATGCCGATGGATTTGGATATTGTGCTTGCTAAAGGTGACATTATCCAAGTCAGTGGTGAGCGCAGCCGCGTCCAAGGGCTGGCGGAAAAAATCGGCTTTATCTCTATTCATAGCCAAATGGCGGATTTGCTCGCGTTTTGTAGCTTCTTCATTCTTGGCATTATGTTTGGTTTGGTCACCATGACCTTTGGCCAAGTGTCGTTCGGCTTGGGGAATGCCGTTGGCTTGCTGCTTTCGGGGATCACTCTCGGCTTTTTACGTGCCAACCACCCAACGTTTGGCTACGTTCCGCAAGGTGCACTCAACATGGTCAAAGACTTGGGACTGATGATCTTTATGGTGGGGATTGGCCTCAGTGCCGGTAGCAAAATGTTTGATCACCTCACGCAAGTGGGTCCTCAAGTGCTCGGTTTGGCGTTTTTAGTCAGCGTAGTGCCGGTGGCTTTGGCGTATCTGGTTGGCGCCTATATCTTGAAAATGAACCGTGCGCTGCTGTTTGGCGCCATCATCGGCGCGCGTACCTGTGCGCCAGCGATGGACATCGTGAATGACTACGCCAAATCAACTATCCCTGCACTGGGCTACGCAGGTACCTACGCCATCGCCAATATCTTGATGACGCTGGCCGGCACGGTGCTCATCATTATGTCTTAGTGCCCAGAGTTCGATTTTGCGTTGATTCGATTTTGCGTTGAATACAAAAATGGCTTCCAGATGGAAGCCATTTTTTCATTTACAAGATAGGTTAACTCAGCGGTCTCAGGTACGCTAAGAAACGTTTTTCTGCCCCTTTGAAAACCCAAAGAATCACGAAGGTCAGTGCCATGTAGAACAGGCCAGCCGTGAGGAAGGATTCAAACGGCGCGTAGTAGCGAGAATTCACCAGACGCGCAGCGCCCGTCAAATCTAAGATGGTGACAATACCGGCCACCGCGCTTCCATGCAGCATAAAGATCACTTCGTTACTGTAGGCTGGCAGAGCTCGGCGCAATGCGCTCGGCAGAATGATACGACGGTAAGTCAAAAAGGTGCCCATACCATACGCTTTAGCCGCTTCCACCTCGCCTTTCGGCAGCCCGTTAATTGCACCGCGAATGATTTCAGCGGTGTACGCCGAAGTATTGAGCACAAAGGCAACCAACGCACAAAACCAAGCATTTTCCCATAGAGTATCTTTCACTGGGAAAAACTGATCCATACCGTAATAAATTAGGTAGAGCTGAACCAACAGCGGCGTGCCACGGAAGAAATAAATAAACGCCCAACTTGGCCCGACCAACCAATAATGTTGGCTATTTCGCGCAATACCCAGCGGGATAGCGACACACAAACCAATAACGAGAGCGAGTCCCACCAACCACGTTGTCGTCCACAAACCATCTAGGTAGATAGGCAAGCTATCAATAATCAATGAAAAATCCATGCCCTACCTCGTATGAATACTGAATTTTCGCTCGACGACTTTAAGTAGCCCAGTCGACACACTGGTGAAAAAGAGAAAAATCACCGCGACCGCCATATAAAAAGTGAACGGCATTTTGGTTGAGCCTGCGGCGAGTGAGCTCACGCGCACCATATCTTCCAGGCCGATAATAGAGACCAAGGCTGTGGTTTTAAGCAATACCAGCCAGTTGTTACCAAAGCCCGGTAAAGCGTGGCGTATCATCTGAGGGAGTAAGATCCGGCGAAAGGCGAGCACCGAGCTCATGCCGTATGCTTTTGCCGCTTCCATCTCGCCCTTATCTACCGCCATGATGGCGCCACGAAATGTCTCCGCCATGTAAGCACCGAAGATGAAGCCTATGGTCATCACGCCAGCGATAAACGGGCTCACGTCGATGTAATCAGGTAAGTAAGACGTCCACTCGTGGTTTGGATCACTCGCTGCAAACCAACCATTCAAGGTTTCATTGATCGAGTAGAGACTGTTGTTTAATAGAATCTGTCCGCCGAAGAAAATCAGCATCATTAAGACTAAATCGGGAATACCACGGATAACCGTTGTATAGAGAGTGGCGATAGCTCTTGCCCAGCGATAAGGGGCGAGTTTCGCCAAAGCACCCAGCATGCCTAAAATCATGGCAAGAAGCAGTGACAATAAGGCGACCTCAATGGTCACCACGGCCCCTTTCAATATAGAGGCTTCGTATCCTTGTAAATCCAGCATAGGTGAGTTCCTGATCCCTAAACTCAATTTCCTACATCAATAGAATCATTGAGCTGGCTATAGAAAGAGATCGACCGCTGGCTACATCAAGGAACGAGCACCAGCGGTCGAAGGAGAATTACTGACCGTAAACGTCGTAGTTAAAGTACTTAGCCGCAATCTCTTGGTACACACCTTTCTCACGTAGAGACAGGATAGCTGCGTCGAGTTTTTGCGTTAGATCTTTATCTTGTTTACGAACGGCAATGCCCATGCCGTCACCAAACCATTTTGGATCAGTCAAAGAAGGACCAACGAATTCGTAGCCTTCGCCACCCGCTTTATTCAGAACGCCTTCTTCCAATGCTGAAGCATCACCTAGTACTGCAACGATACGGCCGTTGGCAAGATCAAGGTACGCTTCATCAAATGAACCGTAACGCACGATTTCGACTTGGTCACCGTAGTTGTCTGTCAGGTACTTGTCGTGCGTTGTTGCACGCTGAACACCGATCTTAGCGCCGCTTAGGCTATCGAAATCAAGACCTGCGCCTTTCTTAGCGATAAATTTGTTTGGGATTTGTGCGTATTTGCCAGTGAAATCCACTTTCTTTTTACGCTCTTCTGTAATCGACATCGCAGCGATGATCGCATCGTATTTACGTGCTAGCAGAGATGGGATAATGCCGTCCCAGTCTTGCGGTACGATCTTACACTCAACTTTCATCTCTTCACACAGCGCGTTGGCCATATCAACGTCGAAGCCTTTAAGAGAACCATCAGATTCTGTCCAGCTAAACGGAGGATACGCACCCTCAATACCAAAACGAACGGTTTTCCATTCTTTTGCCTGAGCCACACCAGTTGCTGCTGTCGCAGCCAATGCTGCAACGACTAACCACTTTTTCATTTCCATACTCCTGTGATTTTGTATGTTGTGTTTATTGTTGTGTCCTTTAAATAAAGACTGTTTTGATTAAAGAAGCCTTAATAGATAGACGAGATAAACTGCTTTAGACGTTTTGAGTCTGGGTTGGTAAACAGTTTAGCTGGGTCTCCTTGTTCTTCCACCAATCCTTGATGCAAAAACATGACATGATTTGAGACATCGCGAGCAAACGCCATTTCGTGAGTAACAACTAACATGGTGCGCCCTTCTTCTGCCAAATCTCTCATAACCCCGAGAACTTCACCGACAAGCTCGGGATCGAGTGCTGACGTCGGTTCGTCAAATAGCATCACTTCCGGATCAACGGCCAACGCACGGGCAATCGCGGCACGTTGCTGCTGGCCACCCGACAAGTGACCTGGGTAATAGTCCTTTCGCTCGTAAAGGCCCACTTTCTTTAGCAGCATTTCTGCGTTTTCAATCGCTTGCGCTTTAGGGACGCCAAGGACGTGCACTGGCGCTTCAATCACGTTTTCCAGTACCGTCATATGAGACCACAAATTGAACCCTTGGAAGACCATGGCGAGACGAGATCGAATACGTTGCACTTGCTTTTCGTTGGCGGGAACGGCTTCCCCCTGACGATTGTGCTTCATCTGAATCAGTTCACCATTTACCCATATCTCGCCAGCGGTAGGCGTTTCTAACAGGTTGATACAACGTAGGAAGGTACTCTTTCCTGAACCGGAAGAGCCAATGATGGAAATCACATCCCCTTTGTGTGCCTCAAGCGAAATGCCTTTTAGGACCTCATTTTGTCCAAATGTTTTGTGCAGTTCTTTAATATCCAGCGCGGGTACATCTTTCATGCGCGCAAACTCCCTGTATTCTTTTTCTTGTCCGAATGACGATTCCGAGTCGGCGCTCGCGCAGCTATGGCTCATCTGTGTTGATAAAAACCATTCAGCGGCGAAATTGAGAACGACACTTGCCTCTGTGAAAGCAAAAACTGTGCCCCCTAAACGAAAACGTTAACGTCAATCCGGTTGACTGCTCGGGCTATGGCCCACATTCGCTACAAACTAGCACTAGTCCGGACAACATGCAACAAATTATTAACCTGACATTGTGGGATATTAAGTTACAAAATATGACTTTTTATTCAACTTTTAGATTATTCACCTTGTTTATACGCATAAATGAAATATCTCGCCATCACTATATCCAACCCGACCCTTTAACAATTTTATAAAAAGAAGATCCACTTCAAGTAATTGATAATTTTATCTGAAACATACACGACGCAAATGGTTGTATATCTAGTAAAAATAGCAATGTGAAATTAATTTTCAGGCGTATGAACAGTAACTTACGTGCATATGCGGCGTTGTGTAGTTTTCTTTCACATTCTTTCTTAAAGTGATCTAAATCAATCACTCTAAGGGGTTAGCACGTTAAACTCGCCTCATCCATAAAAGCCTAATTTGACTGACTTACTGCCTTTTCTTTTGTCTATGCTTAGGCACATAATGTTCGAGCTACAAGGTAAGAGCAGCGCAGCAAGCCAAATTGCAAGATTATGAGCTATCGACAATCATCACTATCGAGTAGCTTTTGGAATTATCAACATTTTGAAATATGAGGAATCTATGTCAGACGCAGTGAACAAACCGCACTCTGATTCGGATATCGAAAACAAGAGCTACCAGGAGCTGCACCGCCCTGCCTCTGAGTTTGCAACCCGTTCAGATTATCTAGACCACGAGCTTCAAATTATGAAGCCTCGTCGTTTTGGTCTTAACCTTCCGGGTCGCGACTTCCGTTTCGAGCTGGAAGACTTAGTCCCTGCACTTGCAGGTACCATTGGCATTATTGCAATGTACTCAGCGGTAATGATGTCTTGGGCAGACGGCCTATCCGCCGCATGGGAGCACGTGAACCTAGGTAAAGAGTTCGCCATCGAAGTGGCTCGTGTGGAAATGCTCATCCCAGCCCTACTGTTCTGTATTATTTCATCCGGCTTCTTAAACCCACGAGCGAACCTTGCGGGTAACCACGGTCCGATGATTCCATTGATCGGTTCGATTGCCCTTGCCGGTGCTCACCCTCTTGCACTTGCGATTCTTTTAGGTGTATTCGGCTTGCTACTCAGCTACTTTAAAGGTGGCTCCAAGCTCGTCAACCTCACCTCAGAAGGCACCGCCGGCGGCTTGCTTATCTTCTTGGGCTTTACCGGTACCATGAGCCAGATCGGTTCCATTCAGTCGTGGGCAACAGGGCTCCAATCTGCTGATGTTGCGGCAGGTAGCATGGGCTATGTGGGTCTGATTGTATTGGGTATCACCATCGGTATTTACGCTTTCCTAGCAAAAATCAACATGCGCTGGTTGGCGATTCCCGTGTGTGCCTTTACCGGGCTTTTGATTGCCCTAGGTCTGGGTGCGGGCTTCGACTTAACCTTCGAAACCGAGATGGGTCTGCCAAACCTTAACCCTGTTTACTGGTGGGGCAGCACAGAGCAAGGTTGGATGCTAGGTCTACCAAATCTTGAACACTTTATCGCGTCTCTACCTTTTGCGATTCTGGCTGTCGCGATGTGGTCGCCTGACTTCCTTGGTCACCGTATCTTCCAAGAGCTGAACTACCCTCGTAAGACAGAAAAAGTCTTAATGGATGTGGACGACACCATGACCATGTGTTCAGTACGCCAAATGGTCGGTACTGCCGTTGGCGGTGGTAACATTACCTCTTCTTGGGGTACCTACATGATCCCAGCAGCGATCGCTAAGCGTCCTATCCCAGCGGGTGCCATCTTGCTTGGTTCACTGTGTATCATCGTTGCGATTCTTGGTTTCCCAATGGACGTCGCGGTGTGGCCACCGGTGATGCGTGTTGCACTATTAGTGGGCGTATTCTTGCCACTTCTTGAAGCAGGCATGCAGATGGTTAAGGACACTAAAGATTCACAAGCAGCCGGTATCTGTATCTTTGCGTCTGTTGTCGCTAACCCTGTGTTGGCATGGGCACTGACTATGTTCCTAGATAACAATGGTCTCATTGGTGATAAAGAGCGCGCGTCTCGTTTGTCGTTCGCAGACAAAATCATTATCCCAGTAGGCGTGTTTGTTATCTGTCTTGTTGCTATGCTAGCAGTAGGTATGCTGGAAGCTCAGTACGGCATTCCAGCCTGGCTGTAAAGATTCAACATTTGTGTGGGTGGCTTAAATAGCCACCCCATTTTTATCAACTTTTTTTAGCATTTATTGATTTAGTTTAAGGTTTGTAAGATTTTTTTAAGTTAACCTTGAAACTACAGTAAGAAATAACCATATTACTTTTAGTGACAATAGTTATAGTTTTTCCTGTCCTTTGCGTTCCTTTGGTTTAAGACTATACCTATTGTTATTCATTAGAGTGTACTGCCTCAGTAATGAGGATGCTGAATGGTCAACACGTTGACTATAAATTCAGAACAGTACGTGTTTTTACTACTAAAAAGGTAGGTATGTCATGGCAGAGCAATTTGCTAAAGCTTGGGAAGGTTTTGCAGCGGGTGACTGGCAAAACGAAGTAAACGTTCGTGATTTCATTCAGAAAAACTATGCCCCATACGAAGGCGACGAATCTTTCCTAGTTTCTGAAGGTACTGAAGCGACAAACAAGCTTTGGGCTAAAGTAATGGAAGGTATCAAGATCGAAAACTCAACGCACGCTCCTGTTGATTTCGATACTGACGTTATCTCTACCATCACTGCTCACGACGCAGGCTACATCGAAAAAGATCTTGAAACTATCGTTGGTCTTCAAACTGACGCTCCTCTTAAGCGCGCTATCATCCCTAACGGTGGTATCCGCATGGTTGAAGGTTCTTGTAAAGTTTACGGTCGTGAACTC
>NZ_JCBDGH010000077.1:0-43319 GCF_059833955.1 Vibrio sp. R15-SG3-ISO1A | reverse complement strand
GGCTTGCGATGACTTTAACGCCAACATGCTGATAATTCGAGTGGTACAGTGATATTCAATACAAGTTTGAGAGGATAAAAGACGCCACACAAGCGTGCAGCGCCTTTTAAGCGAGGATTAAATCGCGTAGTTGGCCAGTGTTTGGTCGCTTGAGACCAAGGCGTTGAGGTTGGTGAACACCTCTTCAGACGTGACGTTTTCAGACTGGAACACTTGCGAGAAGTTCTCTTGCGCTAGCGTATTGAACGCGCCTTTATCTGATTCTTGGATGCCCCACACTTCAGAAAGTGTCGCGAGCGTTTCACCTTCGCCTTTCGCGATGTCACGCGCAAGATTGTCCATGTTGCCATCGATAAACAGGGCTAATTTCTGCGCTGAGCTGATCGTGCCGTTGCCATCACATCCCAATGTACCAAATGTAATACCAAAGGTTTGGTTACCGAACGTACCGTTTGTTGTGGCGCCTAGCACTTTGAAGACTTTGCCAGATTGACCATCAAAAATCATGGTACCTAGACCACAACCGATATCAGAATCGGCCATTGCGACGTTTGAGAGAGGAAGAGTTGAAGCCAGTGCTGCCACTGCGAGAAGCTTTTTCATACCATATCCTTATATCATTATGGTTCGTCAGCTTAATGCCAACGAGGGTTTTGCAACGCAATTCGTTACATCCTTTTTATGAATAGTTGAAATTGATTGCATTTTCAATGCATAGCTACGAATAAAGCATTCATGCTCCAAATGTTGAGAATCTATCGCTTTAAATAGTGTCAAACTATTGATTCTTAGGTTAATTAAGTGCAGTCCAACAGTTATGAAAATAAGTTCTTGCTAAACTTTGCGTTTGGGCACATATTCAGTGCAGGCAATAAAAACCAAAATGAGTTAAACTAGGCAGCCATGCTGTTATCCACTGTATAAGTGGGTGCAGAGCCAAGTTAAAAGTGTGGAGATACAAGTTTGATAAATGTTTTCCTTGTAGATGATCACGAGCTGGTTCGCACAGGGATACGACGTATTATTGAAGACGTCCGTGGAATGAACGTAGCAGGGGAAGCTGTAAGCGGTGAAGATGCAGCAAAATGGTGTCGTAGCAATCATGCAGACGTCATTTTGATGGATATGAATATGCCCGGTATTGGTGGCTTAGAAGCGACAAAGAAAATCCTGCGATTCAATCCAGATGTAAAAATCATTGTTTTGACTGTTCATACGGAAAATCCGTTTCCAACGAAAGTGATGCAAGCGGGAGCTGCCGGTTATTTAACCAAAGGTGCAGGTCCTGATGAAATGGTCAACGCGATCCGCGTTGTTCACAGTGGTCAGCGTTACATCTCACCAGAGATAGCGCAGCAGATGGCATTAAGCCAATTCTCACCCGCCTCTGAAAATCCATTTGCTGATTTATCAGAGCGTGAGCTGCAAATCATGATGATGATCACCAAGGGGCAAAAAGTGACGGATATTTCCGAACAACTGAATCTTAGCCCCAAAACGGTAAACAGCTATCGCTACCGTTTGTTCAATAAGCTGCACATCAGTGGCGATGTTGAATTGACGCACCTAGCGATACGACATGGAATGCTCGACACCGAGACCCTCTAGTGACACAAACGTTTGACTCGGTAACCTTCCTTAAGACTGTGACCAATCAGCCCGGTGTGTACCGCATGTACAACACCGAGGCTGAGGTTATTTATGTCGGCAAAGCCAAAGACCTCAAAAAGCGCCTCTCTAGCTATTTTCGCAAAAATGTGGATAGCGAGAAGACTCGCGCGCTCGTCAGTCATATCGCCAAGATAGATGTCACCGTTACGCACACGGAGACGGAAGCCCTTATTCTTGAGCACAATTACATCAAGCAGTATTTGCCTAAGTACAATGTGCTATTGCGTGACGATAAATCCTATCCGTACATTTTTGTTAGTGGTCATAAGCACCCGCGGCTTTCAATGCATCGTGGGGCGAAAAAGCGTAAAGGTGAGTATTTTGGTCCGTATCCTGACTCTGGTGCTGTTCGAGAAACGCTGCATCTGATTCAGAAGATCTTTCCGGTTCGTCAATGTGAGGATACGGTATACAGCAATCGCACCCGCCCTTGTTTGATGTACCAAATTGGTCGCTGTGCTGCACCTTGTGTCAGTGACGTTATTTCTGACGCGGAATATCAAGAGTTGGTTGATCTCGTGCGCTTGTTCTTACAAGGCAAAGACAGCCAAGTGCTCTCGACACTGGTGGAAAAAATGGAGCAGGCGAGTCAGTCACTGCGTTTTGAAGATGCGGCAAAGTTTCGCGATCAGATTCAAGCCATCCGCCGCGTGCAAGAGCAGCAATTTGTCTCTGAAGATTCGATGGACGACATGGATGTACTGGGTTTTGCTCAAGAGAAAGGCATCGCGTGTATCCACATCTTGATGATTCGCCAAGGCAAGGTACTTGGCTCTCGAAGCCATTTCCCTAAGATCCCAGCAGAGACGGATGCACAAGAGGTCTTTCACAGTTTTCTGACTCAGTACTACCTCGCGCACAACGAAGCACGCACGGTACCGACGCGTATTATCTTAAATGCTGGGTTAAGTGACGAAACCAAAGCGTTGCAAACTGCGCTCAGTGAGCGGCTCGGTCGTAAAGTCCATTTTCATACCAACCCGACAGGGACACGGAGTCGCTACCTCAAACTGGCGAACACCAATGCACTGACGGCAATCACCACCAAGATCAACCATAAAATGACCATCTCTCAGCGCTTCAAAGCACTTCGGGAGGCATTGGGTATGGAGACGATCGCCAGAATGGAGTGTTTTGATATCTCACACACCATGGGTGAGAGTACGCTTGCCTCTTGTGTGGTATTCAATCACGAAGGCCCTTTGAAGCAAGAGTATCGACGCTACAACATTACCGGGATCACCGGTGGTGATGATTACGCCGCGATGGGGCAAGCGCTTGAGCGCCGATACGCCAAGCAGCTTGATGTCGAAAAAATCCCCGACATTGTCTTTATTGACGGTGGTAAAGGTCAGCTTAACCGAGCCCATGACATCATTTCGCAATACTGGGGGGATTGGCCAAAGCGACCCAAACTGATTGGTATTGCGAAAGGGGTGACACGAAAACCTGGCCTCGAAACCTTAATCACCACCGATGGTGAAGAGTTCAACCTGCCCAGTGACGCGCCTGCTTTGCATTTGATGCAGCACATTCGCGATGAGAGCCACAATCATGCGATTGCCGGGCATCGTGCGAAACGTGGTAAAACACGCCGTACGAGTGCACTTGAAGGCATTGAAGGCATCGGACCGAAACGTCGTCAGGCGCTGCTGAAATACATGGGCGGTTTACAAGAGCTCAAACGTGCAACTGTTGAAGAAATCGCCAAAGTTCCGGGCATCAGCCACTCTTTGGCAGAAAACATCTATCAAGCATTGAAACAATAAGAAAAATCCCGCAACATAAGAGCCCGCCAAAACGGCGGATTGCCAGCCGTACGCACACAAAAAGAGCCTTAAATAAATATGCGTTTAAACATTCCGAACCTACTGTCTTTGTTGCGACTTTTCTTGATTCCCATTTTCGTCGTGGCATTTTATCTTCCTTACGCTTGGGCTCCATTCGCGGCGGCAATGATTTTCTTTGTGGCAGGGTTCACCGATTGGTTAGATGGCATGTTGGCGCGAAAACTGGGTCAAACTTCCCGTTTTGGTGCGTTTATCGATCCTGTTGCGGACAAAGTGCTGGTGGCAACCGCCTTGATTCTGATTACCGAGCACTTTCACTCCATTTGGGTGACCATCCCTGCTGTCACCATGATCGCTCGAGAGATCATCATCTCCGCGCTGCGTGAATGGATGGCGGAAATCGGCAAACGCGCCAGTGTCGCCGTCTCTTGGGTGGGAAAAGTGAAGACGGTGAGCCAGATGTTTGCGCTTTGGGTTCTGATTTGGCGTTACGATGATTGGATGGTTTGGCTCGGCTACGCGGCACTATACGTCGCGACGTTTCTTACCTACTGGTCGATGGCGCAATACTTGTTGGCCGCCAAAGATGATCTACTCGACGAAGAACATCATTAATCCATTACGTTCATTATTCACGCTCACAGCCCGTCAATCGACGGGCTGTGTTGTTTCTAATGCTGACGGTTTCGTGAAGGCGGGTTGTTGCGCCGGAACGTAGTGACTGAGTTGCTCTATAGGGCTTGGCATCGCAAAACAGTAGCCTTGCAAGAAATCCACGTCCAGTTTGGTGAGTTTATCCAAATGCGCGGTGGTTTCCACGCCCTCTACCACGACGCGCAGCCCAAGCCCTCTCGCCATCACGACGATGGTCGAGACAAAGTTAAGGTCGTTGTCGTTAAACACGATGTCTTTGACAAACGAACGGTCAATTTTTATCTCATCAATCGGCAGTTTTTGCAGTAAAGAGAGAGAGGAGAAGCCGGCGCCGAAATCATCGAGTGAGATTTTCGCGCCCGCTTGGCTCAAGGTGGTGAGCGCTTGTAAGCAGGCGTCGAAATCTGTGATGGCGGCGGTTTCTGTGACCTCAAAACAAAAGCGGCTGACAGGAAGGTGGTGATGATGAATGATGGAGATCAGCTCATGGGCGAAGTCGGGTTGGATCAACTGCTTTGCACTCAAGTTGACAGAGACATGCTGGTAGCGGTTAAGGCTGACGGACTGTTTGATGTCGCGACACACCTGATGAATCAGATGCTTACCCAGAGCACCAATCAGGTTGATTTCCTCTGAGAGACGAATGAATTGATGCGGCGCAACGTGTCCAAGCTGCGGAGAGTGCCAACGCGCCAAGGCTTCCACAGCGGTAAAGTGATTGTCCGTTGGGGAAAACAGCGGTTGGTAGTGCATGACGATTTCGCGGTTTTCAATCGCGAGCTTGAGGTGATGCTCCATGGTCACTTTATCAAACAGGGATTCTTCGTCTTGTTGGCGATAGCAGGCGGGCTGTGTTGCACCTTGGCGTTTGGCTTGGTACATGGCAATGTCTGCCCGCTTGATGAGATCATCGGGTGTTGTCGCATCCCACGGATACATGGCAATGCCAATACTGCCGCTGGCGACCAGTTCAATCTCTTCACAGTGCAGCGGTTTTTTGATGACGTCCAACATATCACTGGCGAGCGCCAGCGCTTGTTCTCGGTTTGCCACATCGCAAAAGAGTAAGAACTCATCACCCCCGAGTCGGGCGATGCGATGTGTCGCGGCTAATGTGCTTTGGATTTGTTGCGTGACGTGTTGCAACAAGGCGTCACCGACATGATGACCAAAAGTATCGTTGATGAATTTAAAGCGATTTAAATCCATCAACATGACCGCTTTGGGCTGTGTAGGTAGGGCGGCAAGTTGGCTGTTCATGACTTCAATGATCTTGCGGCGATTCGCTACACCTGTTAAAGCGTCGTAATAGGCCATTTGACGGATTTTTTCCGCGCTCACTCGGCGCTCGGTGACATCGGTGACCGAGCCGATCATTTTCACCGCTCGACCCTGCGCATTGTACAAGGCGGAGCCGGCCGCATTAACCCACAATATCTCACCTTTCGAACTTTTTAAGCGAAATTCCAACTTGAACGGGGTTTGATCGCGTAGATGCTGCTTGAGCGCTTGCTTTAGAGTCTCTCTATCTTCATGGTGAGCTAAGTCGATGACCTGTTCGAGAGGGTAGACGCCGCTGGTTCGGTTGCTCTCTATACCTACCATCGCCAGTAAACGACCATTGAGGCGAAAATGGTTAGCGGCGATGTCCCACTCCCAAATACCATCGTTTGAGCTATTGGACACCACTTCGAGTTGTTCAAGCAGTTGCTGTGATTGTTGCTCGTTGTGTTTGCTGGTGGCAATCAGTGCGTCACGCTCGATAAACAGCGCCAGCATATCTAAATAGTTATTGAACATCGCCATTGAGTGAATGTTGACTTCGTCACTGATGGCATCCACAACCGACACCAGTTTCCACTGCTGCTGGGTTCCGGTGGCGATCGGAATGATGGTGGCAATATAGTGGGTATCGTGTTGGATAAACGGAAAACTCTCGATCCCGTCGCTGATACGATGTTGACTATCCAACGTGCTAGGATGTGTCATCCCTTTCTCAGCCCAACTGTCGACGTGGTACTCACCATGACGCCCCGTGGCTAAACATGCCCAAGCGAGCGGACTGTTGTAGATACTCTGAGCATCTAAGATGGCAGAAAAGCCTTCTTGAGCGAGGGAATAAAAGTTTTCGAAAATCTCAAACGACGATCGGCCTTCATTGGTCAGTAAAGCTTGGCGAATCGGAGAGCCAAGGGTGGGGTCGATGGCCTTGAGACCTTTACGAGGCTTAGTGCCACAAGAGCGCCGCACAATCAACTGTTGCTCGAGCGATGTGCTGATTCTTGAATAGGGTGCACCCTGCATCCGCTTAAGAGCTCGAAAGAAGACGTCTCGAGTGAGCGTCTCAAGCCTTTGGTCGACAGTGGTGAGCGGCGGGGTAGTGTGGTCGCCAAGAAAGACATTGTCTACGCCAACCACCGCGATGTCCTGCGGTACCTTTAGGCCCATGTGTTCAAGCTGTTCTATCATTCCGATCGCATTGTGGTCAGTGGCACAAATAATTGCGCTACACGGTGATTGGCGCTGTTGATAAAGCACCGCTGCTTCACGGCCGCCGGCCAGCGAGCAGTTGTTGACTTCGAAGATCATCGCTTGACTAGCAGGGTGACCATAGGCCTGTTGGATGGTTTTATAGGCAGAGAAGCGTTGTCGAATGTCATCAACGGTAAAATCGCCACAAAAGCCTATCTGGCGGTGACCAAGTGAGGTGAGATGCTGGTAGAGGGCGGTGATTCCCTGAGCTTGGTCGCTAAAAAAGTGTTCAACGTCCAATGAATAATGCCCACCCATTGAAAGGACGGGAATGTTGAGAGAGAGGGCATGTTCAACCAAACGTTCACTGGCGCAACCGAGCAATACAATGAGGCCATCTAAATGCAGAAAACCGACGGGTAAATCGAACTCTGGATGATCGCCACTGCGAATAAACATCAGGTTGATATTGTTCTCAAAGGCAAGCTGCCTGAGGGTCGCGTTTATCTCACCCATGTAAAATCCACTCAGCACCGGCATGATGATACCCAGCGTCGGTCGCGTTGGAATAAGGTTGTCTGGTCGCTGCATTGGGGCTTTTCTCTCCGCCATATTCTTTTTAGAACTTCATTCTATATAGAACTCAGTGTCGAACGAGCAGCAAAGCAAGATTTTGTTTCTTGGCTCACGCTCTGTGCAAGAGGGTACGGGGCCTAGCGCACAGTTGGTGTCGATCTGATTGACAACGAAACAGACAGAAACAAGGTGAAGAATTGGCGGAAATTGAACAGAAAATAGTTAATTTTGAAAGTTTTGTCGGTAAATTAGACAAACGATTCAAAAAATAAAAATTAGTGTTGACGAACAAGTTCGAATCCGTAGAATGCATTCCGTACCCAAGAGGAAGGCAGCAAACAAGCAGCTTAACTTGGTACAACGAAGGCGCGTTGGCAGAGTGGCTATGCAGCGGATTGCAAATCCGTGGACCTCGGTTCGACTCCGGGACGCGCCTCCATTTGCGACACTAGCTCAGTTGGTAGAGCGCAACCTTGCCAAGGTTGAGGTCACGAGTTCGAACCTCGTGTGTCGCTCCAAAAAATTTTCAGATAGCGATAATTCGATATCTAGATGGTGTGTTACGTTTCCGTAACGGCATCACAAATTTAGATTTGTGTGCCCTGGTGGTGGAATTGGTAGACACAAGGGATTTAAAATCCCTCGGCGTTCGCGCTGTGCCGGTTCAAGTCCGGCCCGGGGCACCATCTAACGCTAAGTTATTAGCAAACTATGCGACACTAGCTCAGTTGGTAGAGCGCAACCTTGCCAAGGTTGAGGTCACGAGTTCGAACCTCGTGTGTCGCTCCAGTTTATAAAGCCCTAGCAGAAATGCTGGGGCTTTTTGGTTTTTGGTGATCGTCCTTGCCAGTGAATATTATCACCGTCTTAACTTGTAGCGGATTTAGCTGCGGCGCAGGCACCCAGCGTTCTAAGGCTTAGTCAGTTGAAACAGTTTTCCGCTGTCTGTACTAAACACGATGCCTCCGTTGGGGAGCACTTCGATATCTCGGATACGTTCACCTAAAGACTCCAGTAAGCGCGTCTCTTCGATGATGTTGTTGTTTTGCAAGGTCAATACGTTGATATGGGTGAGTTTTAAAGCCCCAGCGAGAAGTTTGCCATCCAGCTCAGGAAAGGCCTCGCCGCGATACAGCACTAACGAGCCAGGTGCGATAGAAGGGACATACACTTTTCGGGGAGAGGTTACGCCGGGCGCTTCTTCAGCTTCACCCACCGCAAGCGGCCCCCAATACTCTTTGCCGTGCGATGTGATAGGCCAACCATAATTCGCGCCTTTTTCTATCAGATTTATTTCATCGCCGCCACGTGGCCCATGCTCTATAGACCAGAGTGTTTGACTTGGGCCGTCGTAAAACAGTCCTTGGGGATTTCGGTGACCATAGCTCCAAATTTCTGCTTGCGCGTCCTTCTCGGTAATAAAAGGGTTGTCTTTTGGGGCTGAACCATCGAGATGAAGCCTTAGTATCGAACCTGCATGCGTGGAACGGTCTTGACCATTGGGCCGCTCACCACGGTCGCCAATGGAGAGGTAAAGGTATTGGTCATCAAAGGTAATCCGACTGCCAAAATGGCGACCGGTATCAGAGCCAGATTTTGTCACGAGCAGTTCACGCCACTGGCTGAGTTTACCCGCTTGAATCGTTGCAGTTGCCAGTGCGGTTTCAAGCGCATCGCCGACACGCTTAGTGAAGGTAAAGTAGTAACGTTCGCTCTCGAAAGGCGAACGGGCGACATCCAACAATCCACCTTGTCCCGACACCGCCACATCGCTGACTTGATGGATGGCCGTGTAGCGCTGAGTGTTGAGATTCACTTGACCGATTTCGCCATTTCTCTGGCTGATAAGTAAGGTGGTGTCATCGACAGCGGCGATTCCCCAAGGGACGTTGAGCCCGGAGACGATAAGATTGGCTTGCCACTCGTTCTCTGACGCTTGCGCAGTGGCGTAAGTGACGTTCAGTGGAGCAAGTGTACAGATTAAAAAAGCGCGCGTGAGAAATAGCTTGGTCATACATCGTCCTCTGAGTTAGAGCCGAAAACTAGTCCGTTATGAATGATTTTAGCATCCATACGTCGCAGCCGTTGTGCTCTGTTTCGTCCATTGGCTCGGATAAGTGTGTAAAGCCTAAGGATTCATACAGAGCGATGGCTTGCGTCATGCTTGCGAGAGTGTCGAGATAGCACTCTTCAAATCCGGCGGATTGAGCGAACGCCAAACATTGCAACGCCAACGCTTTGCCGATTCCGAGACCGCGAGTTTCAGGTAATAGAAACAGTTTCTTCAGTTCACAGCGCGTAGCGGATTGGCCAAACGGCGCCAAACCACACCCACCAACGACTTTGCCATCTGAGAGAGCGACCAAGTAGAGGCTGCGTTCGCTCGGTCGGTAGTGCTCACTCATGGCGAGCACTTCGGCATCGGAAGGGCCAAAGCCTTCCCCAATCGCGCCGAACTCTTGCCCGACACGTTTGATAATATGGCAGATTGCGTCGTTATGTTCCGCTGTGATTGGGGTGATGGTATGGTCTGGAGTGCTGGTATAGCTCGGTGTGTCCAATTCTGATTCCTTGTTCGTTTAAATGTGTGTTACCTACGATAGGCTTAAATAGAGTTTTATCAAGGCTTGGGGCGAATTTTCATTCAAAGGCAGTAATTATCACGATTTCGGTTTGGATTTGACCTTGGCATTCGTTACTATGTACAGCTATTTGAAAATGCCCACAATCCCTTTTGGGAACCTTATGGACACTACCACTTATGGCGGTTGTGATTGACCGACATAGGGTAATGAGGAAACGATGCAACATCTACAAGAGATCATTGCTAATGCGAACGCAGCCATTGATGCTGCGACATCGCTTGTCGCACTTGATGAAGTGCGTGTTCAATACCTAGGAAAAAAAGGTGAGCTAACGGCTCAACTTCAAAGCCTAGGTAAACTGCCACCGGAAGAACGTCGCGAAGCGGGTCAAGAGATCAACAAAGCGAAAGGTGTGGTTCAACAAGCTATCGCGGCGCGTAAAGATGCCCTTCAACGCGCAGAGCTAGAAGAGAAACTGGCCGCTGAAACCATCGACGTGACACTCCCTGGTCGTCGCATCGAAAACGGTGGTTTGCACCCGGTGACTCGTACGGTTGAGCGTATCGAGCAGTTCTTTGGCGAGCTAGGATTCAATGTTGAGTCTGGTCCTGAAATTGAAGACGCTTTCCACAACTTTGATGCCTTGAACATTGCAGAGGATCACCCAGCACGTACGGATCACGACACCTTCTTCTTCAATCCTGATTTGATGCTGCGTACTCACACATCGGGTGTACAGATTCGTACAATGGAAAACGGTCAGCCTCCTTTCCGTTTCATTGCACCTGGCCGTGTTTACCGTAATGACTATGACCAAACGCACACGCCAATGTTCCACCAAGTGGAAGGCATGCTGGTGGATGAAAACGTCAACTTTGCTCAGTTAAAAGGCATCCTGCACGACTTCCTATGCAACTTCTTCGAAGAAGAGGTTCAGGTACGTTTCCGTCCATCTTACTTCCCGTTTACTGAGCCTTCAGCGGAAGTGGATGTAATGGGCAAAAATGGCAAATGGTTGGAAGTTCTCGGTTGTGGTATGGTTCACCCGAACGTACTTCGCAGCGTTGGTATCGATGCGGAGAAATACTCTGGATTTGCATTTGGTATGGGTGTCGAGCGTTTGACTATGCTGCGCTACGGCGTCAACGACTTGCGTGCGTTCTTTGAGAACGATCTTCGTTTCCTTAAACAGTTCAAGTAATCCAGGGGATACATCACTATGAAATTTAGCGAATCATGGCTTCGTGAGTGGGTAAACCCTTCAGTCTCGACTGACGAACTTACTCACCAAATCACAATGGCGGGTCTAGAAGTAGACGACGTACTACCTGTTGCTGGTTCTTTCACAGGCGTTAAAGTAGGTAAAGTGGTTGAGTGTGGTCAACACCCAGATGCGGACAAACTGCGTGTGACTAAAGTCGATGTTGGTGCAGAAGAGCTGCTAGACATCGTGTGTGGCGCGTCGAACTGTCGCCAAGGTATCAAAGTGGCTGTCGCAACGGTTGGCGCTGTGCTACCGGGCGATTTCAAAATCAAAAAAGCCAAGCTGCGTGGTCAACCATCACACGGCATGCTGTGTTCATTTTCTGAGCTCGGTATTGATGTTGAATCTGATGGCATCATGGAGCTAGCAGAAGACGCAGTCATCGGTACTGATTTCCGAGAATTCCTAGGTCTTGACGATGTAACCGTTGACGTAGACCTAACGGCGAACCGTGCGGACTGTTTCAGCATCCGTGGTATGGCGCGTGAAGTTGGCGTTCTCAACCGCGCTGACGTAACTGAGCCAGCGGTGAACCCAGTGGCTCCTGTTATCGATGATCAAGTCTCTATCGAAGTGAAAGCGCCGGCGGCGTGTCCACGCTACCTTGGCCGTGTGGTTAAAAACGTTAACGTTCAGGCTGAAACGCCGCTTTGGATGCAAGAAAAACTGCGTCGCTGCGGTATTCGCTCTATCGACCCTGTGGTCGACATCACTAACTTTGTTCTGCTAGAGCAAGGCCAGCCAATGCACGCATTCGATCTTGCTAAGATTGAAGGTGGCATCGTGGTTCGTATGGCAGAGCAAGGCGAAAAGCTTACTCTTCTAGACGGCAGCGAAGCTGAGCTAAACGCAGATACGCTAGTGGTTGCAGACCACAACAAAGCTCTAGCTATTGCGGGTATCTTTGGCGGTGAAGAGTCTGGTGTAACGACTGAGACTAAAGACGTACTACTTGAGTGTGCATTCTTTGCACCAGACCACATCCGTGGCCGCGCGCGTAGCTACGGTCTACACACGGATTCTTCCATGCGTTTTGAGCGTGGTGTGGATTTCGCACTACAAGCTAGCGCAATGGAGCGTGCAACAGAACTTCTTGTTGAGATCTGTGGCGGTGAAGTCGCACCTGTTGTTGCTGTAGAGTCAGAAGCTGACCTACCAAAAGCAAACACAGTAGCTCTACGTCGCACTAAGCTAGACAGCCTACTAGGTCACCACATTGCTGATAGCGATGTCGTTGAAATCCTAGAGCGTCTTGGCTTAGCGGTTGAAACAACAGATGCAGGTTGGACAGCAACAGCACCGACATGGCGTTTTGATATCGCTATCGAGCAAGACCTAATTGAAGAAGTCGGTCGTATCTACGGTTACGATAACATTCCTAACCAAAACCCAGCCGCAGCACTTAAGATGCACGACCACGTTGAAGCGAACATTCCGCTAAAACGCGTTCGTAGCTTACTTGTTGACCGTGGTTACCAAGAAGCGATCACTTACAGCTTCGTTGAGCCTGAGCAGCAAAAACTGATCGTTCCGGGTGTTGAGCCACTCATCCTGCCATTCCCAATCTCTGCGGATATGTCAGCAATGCGTCTTGGTTTAATTCAAGGCCTGCTCAACACTGTGGTTCACAACCAAAAGCGTCAACAGCCACGTGTTCGTCTATTCGAATACGGCCTACGTTTTATCCCTTGTGAGTCTGCTGAAAACGGTATGCGCCAAGAGCCAATGCTTGCTGGTGTTATCGCAGGTACTCGCAGCGAAGAGCACTGGGACATCGAAACCAACACAGTTGATTTCTTTGACCTGAAAGGTGACCTAGAAGCGGTGCTTGAGCTAACAGCTAACGAAGCCGCTTACTCTTTCGCAGCGCTTTCTGCTGAAGACAAAGCCGCAAACCCAGCGCTTCACCCTGGTCAATCTGCAGCTATCATCGTTGATGGCAAGCAAGTTGGTGTAATTGGTACCGTTCACCCAGAGCTAGAGCGTAAGTTTGGTCTAAACGGCCGTACTATCGTATTCGAAGTGGAATGGTCTGCAATCAACACCAAAGTGATTCCAGAAGCGGTAGCGCTTTCTAAGTTCCCATCAAACCGTCGTGACATCGCGGTCGTTGTTGACGAAGCCGTCGCTTCTGGCGACATCGTTGCAGCATGTCTAGAGCAAGGTGGTGAGTTCTTGAAAGGCGCGAAACTGTTCGATGTTTACGTTGGTAAAGGCGTTGAAGAAGGCAAGAAGAGCCTAGCCATCGCTCTGACCTTGCAGTCGGTTGAGCGTACGCTCGAAGATGCGGACATCGCCGGTGCGGTTGACGCCATCGTCGCGCACATCTCGGACAAGTTTGGCGCGAGCTTGCGCGATTAATTGTCCGTATTGACTGAGTAATAGAGAGCCCGAAGCGACTCCTTCGCTTCGGGCTTTTTTATCTCTATCGCTCTGCATCTCAACGGAAGCAGAAAAATTACTGTCAATAATGTTGTATAGTATGACAAAATATGTGTGCTGAGCGTGAGTTTCGTGCTTCAGTGAAGGTTACACTATCACTCCCCCCAAGTGTGTTGTTGCGTATCGATGAGATCGGTGACGCAACAGTTTTGCCCAAAAAGCAAACGTTTGCACCAAGGTGATAAGACAGAAATAGATACAGATAATTGAATATTAAGGGTTAGTTGTGGAAAAGTTTTTTACAGCATTAGATCAGTTGGGGTTAGCGTGCACCCCAACTCAAGAAAATTCTCAGACGCTCCTTTGGGATGGCGTGGTGGACAATCAAGGCACAGAGACCAATGTTTGGATTCGTTGGTGCAACGAATTCAAGCGCCCGATTTATTGCAGTTTTGGCTTTCAAAGTTATTGCCATGCATTGTTTATCCGTAAGAACTTTGACAACGCATACCCTATCAGCGCTTAATTTCGTGTGGCTGTAGATCACAACTGAAAAAGCAAAACGCCCCAATATCAATGATATGGGGCGTTTTTTGTTCTTTAAGACTTTCAACTAACAAAAAAGAGCCCCGCTCAGGCGAGGCTCGGCGTCAAAAACATGTTTTGACTGCGGGGGTAGGTTAGGCCGTCGCGGTGGCCACCGCTTTGGCTTTGTCTCGCGCACCGAGTACCAATGTCAAACCAAAGGCGACAGCGAATGAGATAGCCATGCCGGCGACATAGTATCCAATCTTATCAGGGGTGATTGAGATAATGCCCGGTAGTCCTGCTGCGCCCAATGCTTGTGCTTTCACATTGAATAAGGTGACAAACGCACTCGCCGCCGCTGCGCCAATGATGGCAGCGATGAAGGGGTAGCGTAGCTTGAGGTTCACACCAAACATTGCAGGTTCGGTAATACCGAGCAGAGCTGTAATACCAGATGGCATTGCGATACCTTTCAGTTTTGTCTCTTTGGTGGTGATGCCGACCGCTAGTGCCGCTGCACCTTGTGCGACGTTCGACATTGCCGCAATCGGGAAGATGAAGGTACCACCGGTCACAGCGATGTCTGCCAATAGTTGAGTTTCAATAGCGATAAAGCTGTGGTGCATGCCGGTGATAACAAACGGCGCGTAAATAAAACCAAACAGCGCGCCGCCAATAAAGCCAGCCGAGTCGTAGAGCCAGTTGAGGCCATCACCGAGCAAGAAGCCGATATCGCGGGTAATGGGTCCAACGAGTGTGAACGTCAGGAAGCCCGTAATAAAGATTGCCAGCATGGGTGTCAGCAAGTTATCCAACACAGATGGGATAAACGAACGTAGGCCATTTTCGACTTTCGCTAAGATGAACGCTGACACGAGTACAGGCAGAACCGAACCTTGATAGCCGACTTTCTGAATCTCAAAACCAAAAATGTTCCAAGTCGGAATCGTACCTGCAACGCTCGCGCCGCCAAAACCCCAACCATTGAGCAAATCTGGGTGGACCATCAACATACCCAGTGCTGCGCCTAAGAAGGGGTTACCACCAAATTTCTTACTGGCAGAGAAAGCGAGAAGAACTGGCAAGTAAACAAAAGGCGCATTGGCGAAAGTGTTAATCATACTTGCAAGATCGGCGAGGCCTGGGTTTGCGTCAATGAGTGACTGTCCTTCAATGAACAGACCTGTCGCGGTCAGCACATTAAACAGACCCATCAACAGACCTCCCGCCACAATGGCAGGGATGATAGGGACAAAAATGTCCGATAGCCCCTTAACAGCGCGTTGGACGATGTTCTGCTTTTGTGCACCCGCAGAGGCAACGTCCGACGTCGACATTTCGCTCATGCCAGTCAGTTTCGCCATTTCTGCGTAGACTTGGTTGACGATGCCTGAGCCAAAGATAATTTGGTATTGCCCTGCCACTTTAAACTGACCTTTGACGCCATCGAGATTGCCGATAGCCTCTTCATCGATTATCGAATCGTCTTTCAATGCTAGGCGAAGACGAGTCGCGCAGTGGGCGAGTGCTTGGAGGTTATCTTTGCCTCCTAGCAGCGTGAGCAGCTCTTTTGCAATGTTAGGATAATTCATTCCGGACCCCAGTTTGGTTCGTTACTGTTGATTATATACAATTCTCGCTTGTTCTCTTTGGGAACGTTTGCAATATGGATTTTTGGAGATTTAACCTATTCAGTCAAAGAATATTGGATGTTTATGTGAGATGGATCGGTTTATATTTTTTGCTAAATCGTTTGAGCAGAGTGATTTTTGCGGTGTTTTTTGCTAATTTTTGCAAACAATCCCAATAAGTTAACCCAAGGAATTCCGATGGCGAGCCTACATGACGTCGCGAAGTTAGCCGGCGTCTCTAAATCGACGGTATCCCGAGTCATTAATGATGAATATGGCGTGAAAGAGGCCACCAAGCAAAAAGTGATGAAGGCAGTCGAAGAGGTCGGTTATGTGGTGAATCAGGTTGCCAAAGACCTTAAATCGCAGAAAACCAATTTGGTGGGCGTCATCGTTCCTCGTATGTCATCAAACGCTGTTTCCCTCGGTGTTGATGGCATCAGCGCGGCGTTTGATGCCGCAGGAAAACACGTATTGTTGGCGAGCTCTCAACAGCTGTCAGAAAAAGAAATTGAATACATTCAGGTGTTTAATCAAAAGAGGGTCGAGGGTATTGTGCTCTATGCGACCCATATTGACATGCAATTGGTCGATGCTATCCGCGCCTCTCGCGTTCCCGTTGTACTTGTCGGGCAAGATGGCTCTCTGTTCAACATACCCAGTGTGGTACACGATGATTTGCGCGTGGGCTTTGAAGCGGGTCACCGCTTATTGGATGTGGGCTGCAAAAACATCGGCTTTATGGGGGTAAGAGACTCCGATATCGCTGTCGATAGCTTGCGTTCGCAAGGCTTAGAGCAAGCCCTAAGCATGCGCGGCGCACAACCTCTGCTGTTCCATAGTCATGGAGAGTTTTCGGTTGATTCGGGTTATGCGCAGATCCCGTCGCTTATCGAGCAATACCCTCAATTGGATGGCCTATTTTGTGCGACGGACCGCATTGCCGTTGGCGCGATCAAGGCCTTGCAAGAGCGTGGCATTCGAGTTGGCGAGCAAATCAAAGTGCTCGGAGTGGGGAATGATGAACTGGGCTATGTGGTATCACCGAGTTTATCTACCTTTGGTTATGCCTTTGATAAAGCGGGAGAAAAAGGTGCCAAGCTACTGCTCGATTTGATCGAAGGCCAACCTCAAGAAATGAGTAAAGTGGTATTAACGTTTCATCGGGTTGATCGAGAGACGTGCTGATCCCTTGATACTCAGATTTTTATCTTCAGTTAGGCTACTGGGACACATGCTATCAAGCACTTAGCCTTAAAACGACCACTGAAGTGCGGTTCATGACGGACTCATTGCTTGCTCAAACCATCATTTTTGATTAATCTTGCAAACGTTCCCAAAATTTTAGGTGTTGAGCCATGTCGTTTGAATACTACGTTGCGCTGTGTGGCGGTGAAGAAAATCTCCTTCGAGTCCTAATCCCCGATAGTCGGTTGATCTTTGCGGTGAAAGAGAGGGATTGCTTGTCAGATGAACTCGACCTCAAGGCCATAAGCCGTGTCGGTGACGAATGGCAAGTAACTTTTGTTCGTCCCTCAGACATAGAAGCCGAGCTTCTCCAGCTTGGGCAAAAGATAGCAAAGCGTCAGCAACTAGCGCTCAGCGAGGCCATGGTGCCTGTCGCGTGCTCATATCGTCCTAAGTGGCACGTTTCTCCGCCGCAAGGGCTTCTCAATGATCCAAATGGCTTTATTTATCATCAAGGGCAATACCACCTCTTCTATCAATGGTACCCGTTTGGTTGCGTGCACAAAGACAAATACTGGGCTCACCTGACCAGTAAAGACTTAGTCAATTGGCATTGGCAGCCAGTGGCATTGACGCCATCGGATTGGTTCGACAGTCATGGCGTATTCTCGGGTCATGCGCTGAGTGATGATGAGACATTAATGCTGTTCTACACAGGTAACACCCGGATTGATGAGCAGCGGGATCGGCACACCACGCAGTGTCTTGCGACTTCAACCGATGGCATTCATTTCATCAAGCATGGCCCAGTGATTGATTCGCTGCCACCAGGCGTGACTGCCCATATTCGCGATCCCAAAGTGATACGTCACCAGCAGGAGTGGTTGATGTTGCTCGGTGCGCAAACCACCGATCTGAAGGGGCGCCTGGCGGTGTATCGCTCTGATGACTTGCGCAACTGGACTTTCTCGGCTTTGCATGGTGATGAGCTTGGCGATTTTGGTTATATGTGGGAGTGCCCTGATTGGTTTGAACTCGGTGGGGAGACGTTTGCTGTACTTGGCCCGCAGGGGATCGAATCGTTCTCGCCTCTCAATACCATTCCACACCATAACGGCATTGCCCGCGCATCATGGGATGGTCAGCAATTGCAGTTGGAGGATTTTGTACACCTAGATTACGGTTTTGACTTCTATGCGCCCCAAACGTTGTTAACACCTGATGGTCGACGTGTCATGTGTGGCTGGATGGGCTTACCTGATGAGGTGGATCAGCCATCCAGTGACCACGGTTGGGTTCATCAACTGACGGCGCCACGCGAGCTCACTTACAGGGATGGGAAATTGTATCAATGGCCTGTTGAAGAATTGATGCAGCTAATGATAATCTCCAGTACATTAACATTGTCTAATGTAACTCAGCGTCTCGACGTAAACAGCTATCAACTAGAAGTTGAACTGCAATGGGGGCAGACGTTAAACCTTTTCGAAGGTCATGGGCAAAAGGTAGCTTTGACCGCAGACGCTAACCACCGCCGGTTGGTACTAGATCGCAGTGAGACGCAAAATCGCGCTCAAGATGAATGTCGAGAAGTGCCGCTGACCAGTGATAGCGTTCGTTTACTGATTTTAGTCGACACGTCCAGTGTCGAAATATTCATTAACAGCGGTGAAGCGGTGATGACCTCAAGAGTGTTTGTCGATGCTCAGTCGACGGGCATTTCGGTCACGGGAGCGGCAACCCGTGCTGAACTGAGATATATGAATCAAACGACGGAGCCATTTGTTTAGCGGTTCGTCGAAGTTGATAAAGGGCGACCAATGGCAGTATCGGAATACCTCGCATCGAAGGAAAAACAAGATCAGGGTTTAGCATCCGCAAGTTACTCATTTATAGCACGACAGCCTATTTTAGATAGTAATCGAGAGATTCATGCCTATGAACTTTTGTACCGCGACGGTGAGCACAACGGTTTTCCGGTGCATATGGATTCCTCTTTGGCGACGCGAAAGTTGCTTGCGGAGCACTTCCTCAGTTACAAAGCGAGAGTGTTGGAATCCTACAAAGGGTTTGTCAATTTCAGCCAAAGTTGCTTGATAGATGGTGTTCCTTTTGACTTTCCCAGCGATTCTTTAGTGGTGGAAGTATTAGAGCAGTGTCAGCCCGACGAAACGTTGTTTCAAGCGCTCAGCAAGCTTAAGAAAGCAGGTTACACCATCGCATTAGATGATCATGTTTTCGATTCGAACTGGCAACGGTTTTACCCGCTTATCGATATTATAAAAGTCGACATTCAGCAAACCTCCATCCCCAAAAGTGCGCTAATGATTGAGGGTTTAAAACATCTCGATATCATGTTTCTTGCGGAGAAGGTGGAGACAAATGACGAATTTGAAAGGGCCAAAGCATGTGGCTTTACACTTTTTCAAGGCTACTTTTTTACAAAGCCGGAAATCATAAAGAGTCGAAAAATTAACGCGTCATTTACCGACTTGATGTCGTTATCCGAGAAACTCTCTGCAGATATTATTGATTTTGACGAAATTAGCCGAATTGTGGCTAAAAATCCGGTCCTATCACTCCAGCTTCTTAACTTCATCAACGGCAGTTGCAAGCTTCGTGCGCCGATTCAATCCGTCAAGCAGGCAGTGGCTTATCTTGGTGAAGACAAGTTGAAGAAGTTTGTCACTTACGTATTGATTTCCTCACTCGCGCCCGGCAAACCAGAAGCTTTGTTTCTCATGTCATTACACAGAGCAAAAATGGCGGAATTGTTGGTGCACTATATGCGTCGATCAAGCCTAAAAAATCTTGCATACCTTTGCGGTTTGCTGTCTCTGATCGATGGCATTCTCGATATAGATATGCGTGAGGCTTTGCAGTATATCCACTTAGATAGCACCATTAAGCAAGCATTGATTTATCGAAGCGGAACTTTGGGGCAGTTAATTGATTTATTTGAATATATTGAAGCGTCAGAGTGGGATAAGATCGATCAGATTCGTCGATCCCTAGACGTGAATGACCAAGATATCATTGGCTGCAATGTTGAGGCGTCAATGTGGCTTAACGAGCTTTCAGTGCAGCCCGATTAGTATTTCTATCAATGATCATTATATCGCCCCATCTGCTCAGAAGAGCCAAACGGGGCGATGAATCCTCCATCAAAGGCGCTTAGAGTGCAGTGATATAATCGCGTAGCGCACTTTCGGAAGGCAGTGCGGTCATCGCCCCTTTTTGGGTTGTAGCGAGCGCACCACAGCCATTGGCCCACTCAACGGCATGATGAATAGCCTCTTGGTTATCCCATTGATCGTATTGAGAGAGTTTAGCCAGCAGGCCGCCCACGAACGCATCGCCTGCACCTGTGGTATCGATGGGTTGAATCGCCTTTCCAGCTTGTAGGGTCAGCGTCCCCTCAAACACCACTAACGCACCTTTCGCGCCTTGCGTGACGACCACCAAGCGGTTGTTGTTACCCTTAATCGCCTCTAGTCCGGCATCGAGTGTGTGGGTCTGTGTGAGGTACATCAGTTCATCGTCAGAAAACTTAAGCACATCGGCCAGCTCAAGCGCTTGGCGAACAACCGGTAAAATCTCACTAGGGTTAGCCCACACTTCTTCTCGCAGGTTAGGATCAAAACTCACATAGCCCCCGGCGTGTTTAATTCGACGCATCGCTTCCAAAGTGCTACTGCGGCTCGGCTCATTCGCCAGTGCAATAGAGCAGACATGCAGCCAATCTCCGGCAGCAAACTCAGGAATATCGCTGGGGATCAAGAACTGATCGGCGCTGGGTTTGACCATAAAGGTGAAGCTGCGCTCACCGCTGTCGTCCAGATCGACGATGACAGTCGATGTGCGCTGTTCTTCATCAAGCCGCATGCCCTGTGTGTTGACCTTTTCTGCGGTTAAGGTCTCTTTCATAAATCGGCCCAGTGGGTCGTTTCCTACACGGCCGAAAAATCCACTCTTGCCGCCTAATCTTGCGATGGCAACCGCCACGTTTGCGGGTGCACCGCCCGGACATTTTAAGTAGGTGGTGTCGGAATCTGGAATCAGGTCAACAACCGCGTCACCTGTCACCCAAATCATGCTCATGTTCTGTTCCTCGCATAAATAAATACTGGCTTATTATAAAGCTAAATCGATTTAGCTAAACGCTAAACGGATTGTTTTGTGGTTTAGATCGTTTAATTTCTGACAAAAATCGGCCCAGGTAGAGTAAAGATAGTATTTCCTTCCCAGCGGGGTAAGATAAGGACCGATTTTGAGGAAAGAAAGGCTGAGGGTGATGAGCAAAAGGCCCAAATTGGCAGATATCGCGGCGTTGGCAGGGGTATCGAAATCGACGGTGAGTTTTGTGCTTAACGGACATGCAAAGAAACACCGAATTCATGCAGAGACGGTTGAAAGGGTACTAGCGGTAGCCAAAGAGCACAACTACGCCCCCAGTTTGTACGCACGGGCGTTGAAATCAAGTCGCACCTACAGCGTCGGCTTAGTCATTCCCGATATCCTCAATATGGGGTTCGCCACTATTGCCAAAAGGCTTGAGCAGCTAAGCCGAGAGGTGGGCTACCAACTCTTAATAGTCTCTTCAGAAGACGATGCCGATATGGAGCAAAGCGTCATCAAACACTTGCTGGAGCGCCAAGTAGACCTACTGCTGGTGGCCAGTACAGCGCAAAATGCCGATTTTTTACTGGATGTGAATCAACACACGCCCGTCATCACCTTTGACCGCGTGTTTGAAAACGGCGCTCTTTGTAGGGTGAAAAGTGATGCGACTGCCGCCACAAAGCAGGTGGTGGCAAAACTGTGTCACGAGCGCAGCGAGTGCGTTTATATCGGCGGGCAGCTTACGCTCTCTACTAGCCAAGAACGATTTGAGGGGTATAGACAAGGATTAATCAGTGCAGGGCTCGATTATCAGCCACAGCATGTGTTGATCAAAGATTATCAACCTCAAAGTGGTTATGAGCTGATTGAGCAGGCGCACCGGTCTATGGGACGTTTACCCCAAACGGTTTTTACCGCCTCATATTCCATTTTAGAGGGCGTGCTCCGTTATCTTAGTGAACACAAGCTATTAAATGCCGACATTCGTCTCGCGACATTCGATAACTATTCAATCCTTGATTGTCTGCCGTTGGCGATCGATTCCATTGAGCAAGATTGTGAGCAAATTGCACTGGCACTGTTTGAGTGTGGTAAACAGTTACTTGAGAGTGATGAGCCCCTAGAGTTGCACCGTAGCCTAGCGGCCAAAATCCATTATCGAGATACCCGCTGACGTAAAGCGGTAATCTAGGTGTTGTTTATCACTTTGATACCACTCGGCGGGCATGGCGTTTAGCAGGCCCGCCTTTTTTAATTGGTTCTTTTCGGCTTTGGTGATGACAACAAAATGCAGCAAACTTTGTAGTAGTCGCCTTAGCAGCGGTTTGGTCAGCTCACCGTCTCGCCAGTGGCGTTTGATCTCACCCACCACCACGGCATAAGGGACGACAGGTTCAAGCTCACACCCTTTGATGTGGTTGACCTGCAAAGAGCGAGGCGCACTCGCGCGTAATTGCTCCCAGTCTGCTTTTCCTTGTCTCGTCACCACACCGTGAGCAAGGCAGTAGTAACTGAGCAGAAATCGTTCGATGTGCTTCCAACGCTCAGCCGATACTTCCAGCCAGATGTGTTCAAACTCAATATCGATATCGGTCATGACTTGGGACATTAGGGTGAAAACCGCGAGTGTAGCGACTAACTGACCGCGTGCGCAAGTTTAACGGTTTGGCCCTGCTTGCGTATCGCCGCCATCAATTGTGCGAGCAGCAATACGCCCGTCACCGCCAGACCAATGCCGATGCCCGCCCAAATCCCTTCGAGTTGATGGTGTTTCATCAACAGCCAAGCTGCAGGCAGACCGAACAACCAGTAGCCGATCGCGGTCATGATGGTCGGAGCAATCACGATCTTCATGCCGCGCAGTAGATTGATCGCCAGCAGTTGCCAAGCATCAACAACAAACGAAAGCGCCACGACCCAGAGCACTGAGACCAACAAGGCGCTGAGGTCTGCACTCAAATTGAATAGATGAGCGATGCCTTCTGGCCAGAGCATAAATCCGCCTGCCAGAATGACGCTAACCACGGTGGTGATCGTAAAGCTACGTATGGCGGTTTGTTTAATGCCGCTATAGTTCTGCGCACCAAAATCTTGGCCTACCAGTATCGCGGCGGCTTGGGAGAAGCCGAAATTGACGTTCCATGTAAAGCTCAAGCATTGCAGCAGAATTTGATGCAGTGCAAGAGCACTGATGCTGATGGCGCCTGCCATCAAGGTACCGCCATAGATCAAGCCGTGCTCAAGCAAGGCTGCAATGGCGATAGGTAATCCCATAGAGAGTAGGGGAATCATGAGCTTTAGCGAGTACTCATCACGATTTAGCCAAGGGGCATACGGGCGATATTTTTCGCTGCTAAAGACCCAGTAGCCATAGCCAAGCATAACACTAAAGGCAGAGAGCGCCGTGCCTGCGCCTAGACCAGCGAGACCAAAATCGAAGGTAAAAGCGAGGAGGTAGCTGATCGGCACATTGAGCGTGACGGTGAGCAGAGACATCACCATGATTGAACGCACATTGCCGAGCGCGCTTGTTAGACCACGCAGTACTAGGAGGATCAAAGAGGGCAGCATCGCCCATTTTAAGGTATTCACGTAAGTCATGGCGAGCTCAACCAGTTCGTCGGGCTGCTTGGCGTAACTCAGTAAAGAGGGTACCCATTGGAAGGCGACCATTAATAGCACAGAGAGCGTGAGCGAGAGCAGCACCGCGCCTTTCACCGCGAAGCGAATTTGTTGGTTGCCATACTCCGGGCGAGCAATTCTTTGCCCATAAGCAATCGCAATCAGGTTTGCCACGCATCCAACGGTGCTGCTAGCAACGATAAAAACAAACGAGTAGACAGATGCGCCTAAACCGCCAGCGGCGATGGCGGTCATACTTAGGCGTGACATCATCCAGACATCCGTCAATACCAGTGCCATCGCAATCAGTTGCGACACAATAAGGGGCAGCGCCAGTTTTAAAATGGTATTCATAATGTTCTCGATCTTGGCTGTGTGCTGTCACGATTTTTTTCGTGATCTCTATCACGCTAAGTTAGTGGTTGTTCATCTGGTTTTCAAATGACATTTATGCCACTCTGATATGATCTGAAATCATGCGAGTAAAGAGTGTGCACCCTTACCCGAATCTCCCGTATTCTCATAACGCGCTGAAAGTATTCGAGTCCGTGGCAAGGCTGATGAGCTTTACCAAAGCGGCGCAAGAGCTGCATGTGACGCAAAGTGCAGTGAGCCGTCAAATTAAGCAACTGGAAGATGATCTCAATTCATCCTTAATTGTACGTCAGCATCGGGCGATATCATTGACGCCGCGCGGAAAAGAGTTGTTTGAAGTGCTGCGTAAAAACTATCAGTCTCTCTCTCATTTGATCGCATCTTGGCAGGCGCCGACAAGAAAACGAATTGTGATTAAAAGTGCGCTCAGCTACGCAACGCGCGTCTTACTGCCCAAGGTGGAAATGCTCAATCAACGTTACCCCGATCATGAGGTGGTGATCATCCCCTCTATTGAGGAAGACCCGGACTTGAGCCATGAAGATTGCGATTTGCTTATCATCAACACCCAGCGTCGTGAGCAGTATCAGGGTCAGAAAGGGGTCACCTTTCTGCGTAATGAATACATGGCACCAGTCTATGCACAATCGATGTCTGAGCGTCGGATCACCCAACAGGATGTACTCAGCTTGCCCCACCTTCATGCCACATTGGAGCATCAAGATTGGAATATCTGGCTGAACAACGCGGGGTTAGATGGCGAGAAACAAGGTCGCGATACTGTGTTCTTTAGTTTGGATTTGGCCCTCAGTGCTTGCTTGTCCGGCCAAGGCGTGACCGTCACGGATTTGTTGTTGGTCTTGCCGGAGCTGCAGCGTGGCTTTTTACAATGCCCCGAAGGGTTGGCGCTGCAACATAGTCATTGGTGTTACTTTTGCTACCGAAATCAAGATGACACATTAAGTCAAGAAATCTTGGAGTGGCTGGTGGCACAAACAGAGCAAGAGAGGGCACTGCTGCGCCGCCTAGCGCATGAGCACGGTTGGGGATTAGAGAGCGTCAGCTTATAAGTCTCATTGGCAAAGGCGTTAAAACGCATCAAGGCCAATCAGAATCATGACACCTAGGGTACATGTGAACGTTGAGACGACGGTGGTCAAGGCGATGATGTTGGCAGCAAGTGTCGCGTTACCTCCCATTGAGCGTGCCATTACATAACTGGCGGCGGCCACCGGAGAGGCGTTCATGAAGAACAGTATCCCCAGCTCTACTCCGCGAAATCCCCACCAATAGCCAGCACCTGTGATGGCGATAGGGGCGAGCACCAGTTTGTAGCCGGTCGCAAACCAGGTTGGCTTTTGATCGCTCTTCATCGACGAGAGATTGAGCGACCCACCGGTACAGAGCAAGGCCAAAGGGAGCGTCATACGCGCTAAATAGTGACCTGCGTCAACGGCCACCTTAGGGACGGGAATAGATAATAGATAGAACACCACGCCGGTGACGATAGCGATGATCAGTGGGTTTTTGGTCAGGGTTTTGACCATCACTTTTGCTGCCTGGGTGCCAGATGTCTGCCCGCGAGGGGTTAAGCAAATCACCGCTTGAACGTTATAGATAAAGGTTGTCGCAGCGACGTAGAGCGCGGCTTGTGCGACGCCTTGATCGCCAAAGGCGTTGGCCACATAAGCGATACCTATGATGGCGGTGTTGGCGCGATAGCCACCTTGGACAATCACCCCTTTATCCGCTGAGCCAGCAAAAGCACCGTTGACGGAGAGTGTGGTGAAAATGAAAAATGCCACACTGGCAATGGCACCAAAGCCGATAAATCGCCCGGCTGAGACGAAGTCGTGATCGGAGATGACGATACTCAAAAAGAGCATGGCAGGTAGGCAGACTTGAAACACCAGCTTTGACGCGACATCGATAAAATTGTCGTTGATTAAACCGATGCGCTTAAACGCCACACCCAATACCAGCATCAAGCAAATAGGGCCGGTAATGGAAAGTGAGAACTGTAACTGACTAACAATGGCGTCCATGCGTGATCCGATTATGAAGAAATAAGTGGCGAAGAATCCACAACATAGCGATTAGTTGGCGAGATCACAATAGCGACATTTTACCAAGGTGAAAAACAGTCAAGCCTGGTGTTCTCACCAGGCTTGTTAGGCGCAGCTTGTTTGCTTGAGTGTCTCAATATGGGTTACTTGAGCTTTACCGCATTGATGAGTCGATAGCTCGGTCCTGCGACCTCAGCGGTGATCACGCTCAGCGATTCGACGTTCGCACCTGCACCTTCGTAGGCATAAAAACCACCAATTTGTGTTTTGCTTGGTAGCGTCGCACTGTAATCATTGATCTGTTCTTTAGCCGTGACTGCGCCGGCGTAGAATTCATTGTGATAGGTCGCGTTGACCAGTGGGTGTTCATCAGTCGCTCGTACACTAACAAATTCTGGATTGCGCGTATTGTCTACCACGTTTGAGTCGAAGTCGACATCTACGCCTGTGTAGATAGTATCGACGACGTCATTGTTAAACAGGCTCACGCGGTGCGTTTGATTGCCGTAGACCATACCCCACTCAGTATCCACTAAGGTGTTGTGGTGAATCTGAATATTTTTCGGTGTCCACTGCTTGTTGAGCTCTTTCCCTTTGACCGCTTGATCCAGCATTTCACCGTTCGCCACATCAATGATGCCCGTATTGATCACGACACCGCCGCGCAAATCGGCATTGCCCTCTATCAATCCATCACGTCCACGGGTACCTGAGATGTAATTATTGCTGATCACATGGTCTTCGTCATAAATGCGAATGCCGCCAGTCAGCAATTTCTCATTACCGACGATGATGTTGCTGTCGACAGTGTTGGCTTTACCGTGACGCAGCGAGATCAGTGCTGCACTTTCAAAAATGGTATTGCGCGCAATGGTGTTACCACCGGATTTGATGGAAATCAGCTCTCGCTCACCATCCATATTGATCAGCAGGTTATCGACAAACTGAGAATTCGAAGGCCACTGAGACGATTTAGAATCACCAATGCGAATCGCTTCCCAGCTATTGCCGTTGTAGCGAATGGCTTCTTTGATATCCAACTCATTGAACTGATTCTGTTGCTGATCGAGGAAAATGTTATGTGCGATCAAGTGGTTATCCGGCGTGTCGTCTTTTTGAACGCCGATTAACGTGCCACGCTTTTGCTTGCCTTCAAATTGGTTGTTGATGACTTTACCGTCTTTGCCCCAGAGTGATAACCATAGGTACTTCGGGTACTCAGAGCGGCGTTCATCTGGCTCATACGCATAGTCATGGTTGAAGTAGTAGAAGGTTGAGTTTTGCAAGGTATTGCGATCGCCCATCATACGTACCGCACCAAAGCGCTCGGCTGGACCACCTTCGGTAAAGACCAGGCCATCAAGAGTGATGTCGTCGCCTTCAAGGACAAATTGCACTAAGCCTGTAAGCCACGCGCTACCTGCTTGCTCTGCGTTGATGGTGATATTGTTGGCAGAAATCGTGACGACGCCAAGATCTGCATATTTGCCAGCAGGTAGAGTGACAGTGTCACCATCTGCTGCATTTTCCAGTTGGGCTTTGAGTTTCGCGGTCTCTTGCGCTGAATGTTCAATCAACGCACTGCCGTCAACGATATCGAGTCTCGTTGTTGAAAGAAGGTAGTCTCGGGTCAGTGTATGTGCAGAGATATCCGCCGTGGCGGGTGTGGGTGCATCTAGGGCTAGCTCATTTGATTGTGTGGTTGTGCATGCTGTCAAAGTAACAACAGAAAGAGAGGCGGCAATCATGCCCGCCAGTAGAGTTTTTTTCATTGTTGAACTCGTCTACTTAGGTAAGGAAACATACTCAAAGCGTCGTATGTGATGGAGCAAAATGGGGGTGACACAAAACGCCTTGAGTATGTAAGGCGGCCGAAGCCGCCTTGATTAAGAGAGTTACGCCGAAAGAGAGCGTTTATGCTGTCGCAGATTTTGACTCTTTTTTGTCTTCAATGCTCTGATCGACCGCTTTGACCAGCAGTAGACCAACACCCATGACAATTGCGCCGCAGAGGATAAAGATGAAGCGTCCCCATAGCGGGTTAGGCAGTAAGAACATCGCCATCACACCCACACCAGCTACTGCGATAAGAGAACCCAGCATACGACGTTGTTTGTTGTCGAGTTTCTTCTGTTCCGTTGACTCAGAAACCAGTGGTGTTGCCAAGTTTTCGAAGAACTTGTCGACGTTTTTCTGGCGCTCTTCAGAAAGAGGCTTGTAGAACAGGGTAGTTAGGATAAAGAAGCCGCCTGTAAACACTAGGTGTCCAATCAGACCAATCGCCACTTTCAAGTCAGACCATTCACGACCTGTTAGTGGTTCAAGGTTGAACCAGTTTGCGACCATTTCTGCATTGATCACAAAGCCCACGTAGTAAGAGACGATAGCACCGACAACCAGCGTACCCCAGCCAGCCCAGTCCGGAGTTTTCTTGATAAAGAAGCCAAGGAAAGCAGGGATGGTCATTGGGAAGCCAATCAAAGCACCTACGTACATCATGGTATCAAACAGGCTCAAACCTTTGAGTGAGTTGATAAATAGTGCAACGAGAATGATCGCAATACCGAAGAAGGTAGAAGTCAGTTTCGATACAAGCACCAACTCTTTCTCTGTCGCGTCTTTACGCAAAATCGGTTGGTAGAAGTTCTTAACGAAAATACCAGAGTTGCGGTTGAGGCCAGAGTCCATGGATGACATGGTCGCAGCGAACATCGCCGCAATCAGTAGACCAACCATACCCGCTGGCATGTACTCTTGGACAAAGTAAAGGTAAGCAAAGTCACCCGCTTTCTTGCCTGCTTCAGGGTATTGCATCGCTAGGTCGACACCTTGACCGGCAATAAACCAAGACGGCATGAACCAAATCAGTGGACCCATTGTCATCAAAATGCACGCCAGTAGAGCGGCTTTCTTCGCATTTTTGGAGTCTTTTGCCGCCAAGTAGCGGTAAGAGTTCAACATGTTGTTGGTGATGCTAAACTGCTTGAAGAAGATAAAGAATGCCCAGATACCAAAGATGCTTAGGTAGTTGAGGTTGTTACCTGAAACAAACGACGCGCCTTCTTGTACCGGGAAGTTGCTAACGATCTCACTCACGCCGCCACCTTGGATAACCGCTACAACCGCACACGTCACGGTCACAGCCATAATGATCACCATCTGCATGAAGTCAGAGGCAATTACCGCCCAGGAGCCGCCGGTGACCGACATCACCAATACAACCAGACCAGTAATAATAATGGTGGTGGTCATATCAAAGCCGAAAATACCAGAAGCAATGATCGCTAGGCCGTTTAGCCAAATACCGGCTGAAATAACGCTGTTTGGCATACCAGACCAAGTAAAGACTTGCTCGTTGAAGTTACCAAAACGCATGCGAATCGCTTCAATTACCGTAACAACGCGAAGTTGGCGGAATTTCGGTGCAAAGTAGAGGTAGTTCATCAAGTAGCCAAACGCGTTGGCAAGGAAGATAACGGCTACCGCAAAACCGTCTGCGTAGGCTTTACCCGCTGCACCGGTGAAGGTCCATGCACTGAACTGCGTCATAAACGCTGTTGCACCAACCATCCACCACAACATACTGCCGCCCCCGCGGAAGTAATCACTGGTGTTACTGGTAAAGGTTCTGAACATCCAACCTATTGCTATCAAGAATAGGAAATAGATGCCGACAATAATTGTATTGAGTTCCATCTTTTGACCTTTGTAATGTTATGTAATGTCACGTCGATATCTTAAACAGATCAAAACACATTTGTACTACAATAACTCAAAATTGTGATCGGTGATCGAGCGATAGCGAACGAATAAATCATACAAGTGATCGAGATCAGAAGTCACAAACTAAGAAAGCCCTGACTTACACTCAATTTTTCCGAGGGTTGAAAATTGAAATGCCGTTTTATTTGTATGTTTTATTCTGAAGGACTGTAAAGAGGATAAAAAAACGCCCACATATTGCCTGTAATATGTGGGCGCAAACGGTATGGGTACCGTCTGGATAATCACCATCGTCGTTACACTTAAACCAGTGATACACATCAAGACGCAAAGACGGAACGGGGGTGAGCGATGTCCTGTCTTTTGAGCCGTGATTGCAGCACCAGATCTTCGAGCGTTTAAGCTGCCGGAGCGAGGCTGTGTCCAGAAAATATTATTGTTAATTAGGTTGGGAGCGAACTTAAAACTCACTTCGCTGCTTGTTTCACTGAGTAGAGAGCATCGACAATGCCAATAACACCTTCGAAACAAACAGCAATAATAATGTTGCGACCATCAACACACGAGCACTTAATACCAGCGTTCCAATCAAACTAGCTTTGAGCATGGTGGTCAAAGTTTGCATTGTTTGGTCGCTATTCCTGCCTTAGTGCGTTGTTCAGCCGTCTTTTTTGCTAACTGTTCAACATCCAACGCTGTGTATAGTAATGTATGACTATTAAAAATGAAACTGTTTTTTATAAAAATCAAATCAAGCGCACATTTTATGTTCGGTGGCGATTCGCCACTTCTTGCCATCACCCCGTACAATCAGTCACTTAGCAAAATCAAAGCCCAAATGATGATGGGTCTGTCACTGCTTTGTTACCAAAATCGGAAATGAATCACAGAAACATTTTATTTCCTTGTTAGTATTTTAATACTACAAATAAGTAAAAAACAAGGAAAAACATGAAATTTAATGTGAAACCTCTACGTCTTGCCGCTATCGTGTCGACGGCTCTGTTAAGCAGCCAAGCGTTGTCAGCGAATTTTGTCTTTTTGGATCAGGATGTCATCAAAAAAAATCGCGCCGTTCTCCATTCCCAAGAGGCACCGGATTCGATGAAAGTGGCGTATCAACGTCTGCTGGAAGAAGCGGAACTTGCGATGCAAGACGGGCCTTTCTCAGTCGTTGATAAGGGAATGACACCGCCAAGTGGCAGCAAGAATGACTACTTGAGCATTAGCCCATATTGGTGGCCAGATAAAACTAAAGCAGATGGCTTACCTTGGATACGTCATGATGGTAAAACCAACCCGGCGTCGAAAACCAATGAGACAGACTCAAGACGAATTGGCCACTTTACCCGCTCGGTTAGAGCGCTGGCGCTGGCTTACTACTTCAGTCAAGAAGAGCAATACGCCCAGAAGGCAATCGAATACATTCGCACTTGGTATATAGATCCTAAGACCAAGATGAACCCCAATGTGAATTTTGGTCAGGGTGTCCCGGGGCGCGCTGACGGACGTCGAAGTGGAATTATTGATACACGCACCTTGGCGGATCGCATGCTCGATGCCATCGCGATTGTTTCGACATCGTCCGCTTGGACCGAAGGCGATGAGCAAAGCATTCAACAGTGGTACAGCGATTACTTAGATTGGCTCATCGTTGATGATTTGGCAGGTGGGCCAAAGGGTGAAGCTTACGCACCGAACAATCATGGTACTTGGTATGACTACCAAGTCGGTGGTATCGCCTACTTCTTAGGCAATGAAGCACTGACGAAACAGATGGTGCAAAAAGGTAAGATGCGCGTCGACACCCAATTTGACGCCGATGGTTCACAGCCGCACGAAATCTCTCGCACGCGTGCTTATCACTATCACTATTTTAGTCTCGATCCATTGGTTGGCCTGGCCCAGCTTGGCGATAAAGTCGGGATTGACTTGTGGCACTATCAAAACGACAAGGGCGGTTCATTAGTTAAGGGCATTCAACTGATGGCCAATTACCACGATCCCGCCGCCCCTTGGCCTTACACCGCTAAAGATAACCCTCGACGTGTTGAGCGCATGACCCCCCTTTACCTCAAAGGCGGCATCGCCACGGGTAACCAGGAATGGGTCAACCTCGCCAAGCAAACTAACTTTGATGCCCATACGGTCAAGAAAAATCTTGCCGAAGTCTGGGCTCAACGGGACATTGAGTTGCTTTACCAACCTTACTAGTCATGTTTCGGCCTCTAATCGAGGCCTTTTTGTTGTCTATTCATTATACGGTGCATCTTCATGTATAAACGGTTAAAACTCGGCTTTAAAGCCAAACTTATGCTGACCGTCTTGACCACGGCGGCGGGTTCATTGTTGGTGACTCACTACCTGTCATATCTTCAACTTAGTGAGCAGGTTGAACGTCGAATTGTCGCAGATATCCACACTGCACTTGATAAAAAGGTGGATGAACTCGAATCGAACATTGAAAGAACGATCGATACTGTGGTTGCTTTGGCAAAAGAGTACGAAAGCGGTTATGTCGAAGACATTCGTAACGAAAAATTGGTCTATCTTGCGTATCAACTCGGTGGTATCGAGAAAATAATGGTGGGTTTTGATGATGGTCGTTCATTCACATCAAGGCCATCTGAAGAATCATTTCCGAATGGGATTGGTATCAAAAGTAAGTACGATCCAACTGCCAGACCTTGGTACAAGGAAGCCAAGAAAAAACGTGGACTCGGCTTTAGTGACGTGTTTTTCACAAAAAGTGACCGAAGTCCGATGATAGGTGTAACTTATACGTTAGATAATGGCGTGATTTTGGGAGACATCCGTTTCTCTGGTATCACCCAACAATTGACCGATCTTGAACGTGTCAATGGAGCACGAGCGTTGGTTGTGGATCAAAAAGGGTTGATTATTGCGTCGACGATTGATGGCGTCGCGGCACAAACCTCAATAGCAGACAGTGAAATCGCGCCATACTTAGAAGGCTTGAAGAGCACATCACAAAATGGGGCATTTGTGCCGGCGGTGCTAGGAGATACTCAAGCTCTTATGTTTGCTACCTCCATTGACGTGGGGCAACATTCGCAGTGGCAACTTATCGCGGTGATGGATAAGGCAATCGCGCTCTCAGAACTTAGTTCAGCAAGTCGACACTCCTTCCTGACTATGCTCGCTGCCTTGTTGGTCACTATGTTTATCGTGTTAGTGTTGCTTCATCACATCTATCGACCCATCACGGACTTGAAAGTGTTGGTTAAAGACCTTTCCAGAGGAGAAGGCGATCTCACACAAAGACTCGATGTCAGAGCCCACGGTGATCTAGCAGAAATAGCCGACGGTTTTAATACGTTCATTTGCAATATTCAAAGTATGTTGCAAGAGCTCAGAAGTGCTACGCGTTCTTTGTCTAAGAGTACCTCTGAAATTGAGCAAAGCTGTCAATTGTCCCACTCGGTGTTACATACCCATTCTGGTGAAACGACCCAAATTGTGACTGCGGTGGATGAGCTCGCACAAACGTCAAAAGTCGTCGAGCAGCATTCGGAATCGGCGGCGACGACAGCCAATCAAGCGACGAAGTTGAGTGATGAATCCAAAGCGATCAACAGCGAAACTCGCACTCACATTGAAGAACTCGAAAAGTTGATTGGCAGTACGTTTCAAGATATCAACGAAATGGCGAACGAGGCTCAAAGTATCCAATCGATTGTAACAGTGATTGGCGGCATCGCGGAACAAACCAACTTGTTGGCATTAAATGCGTCTATCGAAGCGGCCCGAGCCGGAGAACATGGGCGAGGTTTTGCCGTTGTTGCTGACGAAGTTCGTGCGTTAGCTAACCGCACGCAAACGAGCACGTCGGAGATTGATTTTGCGTTAACCAAGCTAAGTCATAAATCGAGTAGCCTGGTTCTGTCGATTGAACAAACCAAAGAGCAATGTTTAGCCACGCGTTTAGAGATCGAACACGCAGTGGATATGCTTCACAAGCTAGATAATGAAATAGACATCATTAACCAATTTAATAGTCAAATTTCCCATTCTTCCAGCGAGCAAAATACGGTTATTCAGTCTGTGAATGTTAATATTCACAAGATCAATGATCTTGTGAATGAGTTAAACACCATCAGTGAAAAGCAAGTCAGCGAAGCTAGCAACATCCAGAGCTTAAATGGTGAGGTAGATACGTTAATTACAAGGTTTAAGATATAAATAAGCTTTGTGGAATCGTCAGTGTGGCATATGACCATACCAAGTGATGACCAAGCTATCATTGATTCTTAGTGAACTAGGGTGCATCTCAGATGCGCCCTAGTTCACTAAGTACATGACCCACCTACACATAATTCTGCTGACTTTATCGATCTTGAAGAGCGACGACCTAAAAAGCTCCGGGAGGGATTATTGCAACTTCCACTTGGTGTTTATCTGTTTGAATTACGCCCATATGAACGATGTAAAACCAGATTTACTTGTTAGATAGCATGCATGACAAAGGTGGTATCAAATAAGAATTATTAGCCGTTGATTTGAATAATTAAAACTCTTCCTCGTACCCCGGAATTTTGTATCCAAACAAAAACAATCAACTTGATCTTAGGACTTTAAGTATAGCGACACGTTAAGCAACACTTAATACACGACTTACATTTTACTATAAGAGGAGCGTAGCTGAAATGCGGGGGTCGTCTCATCAGTGCTTAACGTTGGGTAACCTAGAGTGTTCTCGAACTATGGGTAAGTACATTTACAAGTTATTTTTCCATAATTTTGTTCATAAATAATACAAAAAAGACATATTTAGCGTTTTCACTCGTTTGTGATTTGCGCTATATCACAAAAAGACAAGTCAATAAAATGATAGGTTATATTGTTAAATATTTATATATCAGTATGTTACGTTTGTTTGGTCCTGTGGTTTATTGACTTTAATAAAATCTATATCGCGTAAAGTGAATTTCATCACGGATCATTTCTGAACTTTTCTAAATAATATGATCATACATTAACACAAAACGATAAAGGTCTGACAATGAACAAAGTATCAAAAGTCTCTGTAATTCTCGCCAGTGCTCTAGCAGCGGCAAGCGTATCGGCAGCTTCGCTCGATGTGCGACAGGAGTACAAACACGATAGCGGCGATTATGCGAGCCGAGTTAAAATGAGTGGCTCAACAGGCAACCACTACTTTGGTGCGGAAACCAAACAGAAAGGGAAGCCTTTCTCTGACTGGCAAGCAGGGGATAATGAGATTGAATACGGTTATAACTTCAACCTAGATGATCATTGGCGTGTAACAGTGGGAATGCCAGTAACATTCGGTAGTGATAATGTTACTTATAAACCTCAAGTACGTGTTCAGTATAAGTTTGACTCAGGTATTACGACGAAACTTCGTTACCGCCACGAGTTCCGTGATTATAAAGAAGGGACATTGAAAGAAGGTAGAGATGGTAACGAGCACTCTTCACTTAACGCCAGCAAAATTACTGGTAACGTCGACTACACATGGGACACATGGCAATTTGGCTTCGAAGCGAACTACAAAGAAGACTTCTTCAATGACGAGTGGTCAGTAGGAAATAAAGATGGCAAGTACGAGTGGGACTTCAATGTGAAGATTGGTTATAAAGAGTCTGGGTCTGCTTGGAGACCATACGTCGAGTTCGGTAATGTGCAATGCAACAGTTCTTGTGATGACAGCACAGACCGCCAACTACGTAGCCGCGTAGGTATTACTTACAGTTTCTAATTCTTATCAAATACCTAATTTGCTGGGCCCCGCGTGCCCAGCTTTTTTTACACTAAGAATGAGACTAAGAGACTAACATGAAAAAGTTACCACTCAGCGTACTGACCACTGCCATTCTACTCACGTCAACACCCAGCGCTTTCGCGCAGTCCTCACCAAATCCAACGTTCGGTGAATCGGTGCAAACATTGCTTGATAACCTAAACCCAGAAGTAAAACCAGGGCAAAACTTCGACTTGAGTAACTGGAAAATCACCTTACCGATGACGGAAGAAGAGGGGAGCCGCAAAGGAAAAGCGGCAGAAATCCAGAAAGACAAGCTATCGGATTATGAGCATTCAGAATGGTTCTATACCGATAAAGAAACTGGCGCTATGGTGTTTAAAGCGCCCAACACAGCGCCAACCACACCTAACAGTAAAAATGCGCGCAGTGAGTTAAGAGCGATGCTTGCTGATCATTACGGGGAGCCTAAAAACAACTTCGTCGTCGCATCGCATCCTCAAGCCGACGAGTATGGCTCAATTGGGGGGCGTTTGAAGGCGACTTTAGCTGTGGACTGGGTGAGTACCAGTGGTGATTATAAAAAGAATGGTGCATTTGCGACTGTGATTGGGCAGATTCATGGCTCAAAGAATGAGCCACTAAAAATCATTTACCGAAAATTACCGGAACACAACCTGGGTTCACTCAGTTGGAACTACGAACTGAATCCACCGCTTGAGCAGCAAAAATCAAAGCTGCGCAAAGACATTCGACATGATGTCTTTGGTCAGCACAACCTGCGTCAAGGTGATCCAGAGCCACGCGATGGCATTGCGCTCAATGAAGTCTTTTCTTATGAAGTGATTGTCGAAGGTGACATGATGACGCTCAACTTTGTCAAATCCCCGGGACTAGACAATGAAGAGACGAAAAGCGTCACCATCGATTTGACCGCAGGTCAGTACCAAGGGCATGAAATCGACCAGGGCTACGGCACCGACTGGATGTACTTTAAGGCGGGATCTTACAACCAGTGTAATACCGGTTCGTCTGGCTGCGCTTATGGTGGCCCAGACTCAGAAGACTATGCACAGGTACGATTCTTTGAGCTAGTTCTCGACCAGTAATCGATAAAAAGAGGTGGTCTTCCCACCTCTTTTTATACTCCATAGCTAAACCGCTAAATCAACGTCTCTTCTCTTTCCTCTTATCCACCGTTTCCAACGTATTGGCATCATAGGAACAATAATCAGTATTATGCCTAGCGCTGTGAAAAAATCAGGGATTTCATCGAACCACATCACGCCAAACAGAGTGACAAAGGCAAGGCCAGAGTATTCGGCGAGCGCGATTTGGCTGGCGGGGGCTCGGCGAAAGGCTTGTACAACAAGGGCATGGTAGCTCAGCACAAACAGGTTGATCGCTACAATCCAGCCTACGTGGTGCCATTCGATAGGTTGCCACTCAAGGTAGGCAATCAGGGCGGAGATGGGCAGAGTCATCAAGGTGGTCCAAAACAGAGTGCACACCAAGGGTTGCTCTTGAGGCATACGTCTGATGAGAATATTCCCCACCCCCATGGCGAGTGCACTGCCTAGCGCGATGATGGCCGCCCAGTGAAAGTGCTCCGGGCGCAAGACAATCAAAACGCCAATAAAGCCCAGTAGCGTGGCAAAAATTTTGCCCGCGGAAGGGCGCTCTCTCAAAAAGACGATGGAAAGCGGCAACACTAACAGTGGCCCAACGTAGAAAATCGCATTCACGGTCGCCAAGGGTAGGTGAGTAATGGCCACCATGGCACATGCGCTTCCCAATAAAATCAATTGTGCGCGCCAAAAGGTAATGCCATCACAGCCCATTCGACGGCGCTGCTTGGGGAGTGACCACCAAAAGGGCAGTAGCAGAGTAAGGCTAATCAATTGACGGAGGAAGACATATTGAAATGTCGGGACTTCACCATTGAGGATTTTTAACGATACATCAGACAGTGAAGCGAGTAAGTTTGCGCCAACCAGCAGGAAGATGGCGAACGAGACATCATTTTTTTTCATACAGTGTGTTTAAGGTGCGGGAAAACCGAGTTAATGACTGAGTTTATACAACTGGCTCAGCGTCACCGTCTTGTGGGAAGCGATGCGTTTTTTCTGCGCCAATAAAAGTTCTGCCGTGGCGACCGCATCCGTGAGGGCGTTGTGGGCGAAATATTCGGGTAGTTGATAGCGTTGTCGTGTGGCTGAGAGCGACACGTCGATCTCTTCGTGGTGATTGATCGCTTTTGCCATCTTCTTTTCGATACACAAGGTGTCGAGCCAGGTGAGAGGAAAAGCGTTCAGGCCAAATGATTTAGATAAGTAACGATTGATGAAATTGCTCTCTACCATACAACCGTGCGCGACGAGTATTTTGCCGTGTGCGGCTTCAAAGAAGGTGTTCATCGCATCATGAATCGAAATGCCATCTTCAAGCATTTGTGGCGTAATGTGGTTGATGACTGCTGTCTCGGCTTTGATTTGCGAACGGCTGTTAACATAGTAGTGGTGTGCCGAGGTCATATCGATAGACTCTGCGGAGAGCGTGACCCAACCAATCGATAGAATTCGATCCACTTCACTGTCTAAGCCCGTCGTCTCAAGGTCGACAACCAAATAGTCGTAGTCACTTGCAAGCGTCGACAAATTGAGTTCGGGTTGTTTCACCAACGGGTAAAACACATCGGCGAGACGAACATTCGCAAGGTAATGCTCGCGCGCTTTGATGTGATGGGACAGCGGATGGAAATAGCGATTAAAGAGCTGAATCATCGTGAGCCAAACCTTATCTTCGCCCCGTCTTGTAGCTCAGAAACGATACGGAACGCATCTTTTAGGTGATTGCGCTCGAAGCTACCGAAGCTGTCGGGGTTAATGTGGTTGTCTGCTATCTCACCGCGTTTGAGCGCTTCCACTTGATGGCTAAAGCGAAATGAGAGAATAAACTGATAGGCACGCAAGATGTTCTTATACGAATCTTCACTCATGATGCCTTTTTCAAACGCGGCTTTAAAACGCTCGTCGGTTGCAGAGACATCAGACTCCACCGCTAAACCATAGATTCGTGCCAAATCAATGATCAAGTTGATGGCGTATTTCTTAATATTGAGTGTTTTCTTGTTCTCGCCAGATTTTTCTAAAACGAGCTTGTTAAAGATGCCGAGTGGTGGGTTGGTTTGCACCGAATCATTGACGAGGATACTCAAGAAAGCATGGTTCTCACGGATGTTGCGATGCAACTCATCACGGAGGATCTGCTCAAACTCTTTGTTGCCGTAGACGGTGCGAATCTCCAAGAATACGCTGATATTCAGTAGGCGCTCATATTCTGGATTCGCGACCCACTTTTTGTAGTAGTGCTTCCAAACGCTCAGCGGCTGGCACCATTTGGGCGTCGCGGCCATGTACTTGCCAGGGCATAAGGGGTAACCACAGCTCGCTAATCCATTGGAGACCATCATCGCCAGGTGTTTAAAGTAGATTTTATCACTGTCGGTGGCGTTGTCGGCGAGAACGATCGCACTGTCTTGATCCGACAGCATGTGAACCTCATTACGTGCATGAGATCCGGCCACCAACCAAGAGAACTCACATGGCGGCGGTCCCAATTTGTCGATAGCAATTTGAATCAAACGGCGCGTATAGGCATCCATGATCATTGTCATGACTTTACCGATCACTTCTGGTGCGACATGGCCCTCGACCAGAGCTTCGAAAATTGCTTGTCTTTCCGGTGTGTAACTGGCCAATGTCTTGATACTGCCTGAGTATTTAATCTTTTCAATCAAGAAGATGGCTTGCACGCGGTGGTTTTGCACCAAGTGGGTGGTGGTAAGCAAACCGACCACTTTGTTGCCTTTGACCAAAGGCAGGTTACGGATGTTGAACTGCATCATCATAGAGGCAGCGTGCATCACAAGATCATCTGGGCTGATGGTCAGCGGCGACAGTGTCATGACTTTGGAAATTGGTTCATCGGTGCTGACGTCCTGTGCGATGACGCGTTTGGTCATGTCACGGTCCGTGATGAGACCTACAATTTTTTCGTCCTCATAGATCACCGCACACGGCGAGCGTTTGATCAGCATCTCTTTGGCAACTTTCTTGATGGAATCTTTGGCATCACCAATCGCGACGCGACCACTGGCAACCTCAGAGACCTTCTTGATAAAGATGCCTTTCTCTTTGTTTGACCACACCACATCTAATGCAGATTTAAGCCGCACTTGAGCTTGGGAAGCAAAGTGCTCTGCGCATTCAGGGTGTGCCTTAAACAGAGCCTTCAGGGCTGAGTGAGGCACGATGTAGAGCAGGGTGTTTTCTAGCGCAATCGCTTTGTAGCCTTTATCGCTGTTACTATCGACATCTTTTGAGAGGAAGGTAAAACCAAAAATATCTTCAGCTTCGAGCTTGGCGCGCAAGACGCCATCTTTTTTACGTTGCTCCATTGAGCCGGTGCGGATCATGTAGAGGGATTTTTCTTTGCCCTCCTTACATAGATCCACGGTGTCTCCTTTGCACAAATAGGTGATCTGAACATTCCCTGCCAATTCACGCACTGCGGTTTTAGGCAGCTTATCAAAAGGGTCAATTTGCGCGATAAATTGGACAATATTGGGCAGTAAAGATTCGGTCATGAGCGATGTGAGTCAACGAGTCAAAATGAATTGTCTTATGATAGCCCCTGTTGCTGGGTGAAGTCCAAATTTAAGTCAACTTTTGCGGAAATTTTGGGAGGTTAGGCGAGATAGAAGTGCGCTAGGCTTGCAGTAAGTTGGATGAGTTGTGTTGAAAATGACAAAGCCCTCGCATCGGCGAGGGCTTTGAGTTTGATATGTGCCAGTGATCAGTTCACTGCTGCGAGGCGGTGCTTCGAATCTTGCAGGTGAACGATAGACGCTTGACGCGCTTTGTCTGGGTTGCCCGCCATGATCGCATCGTAGATGTGGCGGTGCTCATTGATGCAAGTGCTGCCTTCCTCTGACGAGTGCGCAATAAAGTTGACAAACATGGTGGTAAGAATGTTACCAAAAGGCAGGTAAAAATCATTACCGGTTGCGTTGAAGATCAGGCTGTGGAATCGCGTATCCACTTCCATCCAGCGCTCTTGGTCAAACACGTCAGCTTCGGCAATCTCAACCATCTGTTGGAAGGTCTCGGAAAGTTCAATGCGTTCATCGGCCGACGCATGGATGGCGGCAAGTGCGCAAGCTTCGGGTTCAATGGCACGGCGCAGACCCAAGAACTGTGAGCAGAACTGGTCAGTGTCTGTTAGACCATCCATCCACTCAATCAGTTGAGGGTCGAGGAAGTTCCAGTAGGCGCGGTTGACCACTTTGGTCCCGACTTTAGGACGTGACTCAAGCATGCCTTTCGAGGTCAGCAATTTGACGGCTTCGCGCAGGGCAGTGCGGCTGATGCCAAATTGTTCACACAACTCCATCTCACCAGGGAGAATAGAGCCTTGTGCCAATTTGCCAGATAAAATGCCTCGAGCGATTTCTCTCGCGACTTGTACGTGCAGGCTACGTTTTGAACCTACGATTGAGTTAAAAGCTCCAGTCACCATATTGCTACTTCTTCGACCTGTTTAAATTAAAATATAAGTATTATTTAAGCCTAAATATAGCACTCTTCTCACCATTGACCAACCATTGCTTTTGCAAAGCACGATTGACTCACACTCTTTGTGCCATAAAGGCTCGCGCGATCACTCAAAAGGCTCAATCTAGCACGTAGAGAGGGTCGGTTTGTGTCTGTTTTTTGCCCCTTTTTGTGACTAAATGCGTGTTAAATCGGCGCATTATTTCTTGAGTTTGAACTGGTTCACAAATGTTAAATGAAACAAGGGTTTATTTTGTTGGGTGGTTATTTTGCTGAGAAATTAAGTTGTTAAAAATTGATATTATTGTATTATTAATGGTGTTTGGTGTGTTTTTCTCTCCACGCAACCCTTCGTCTGACCCAAAAGCCGACGCTGACTGGCTTTTTATAATTCAAGCGTTCTTCTCGCTGAGAGTGTTTCGATTATATCATTGTGTCTGTGCTCACTATGGCCTTGTCGTGAACCTGGTCATCATTGGGTGCATCGGGAGTACTGTATGGCGACATTTACCTCAGTCGAGGATTCAAGCCGTAAAATTCACGTTCAAGTCGCGCGGCAGATCGCTCGGCGCATTTTATCGGGGGGATTGCAGCCTCTGGAAAAGTTGCCTTGTGAGCTGGAGATGTGTGACATTTTTGGTGTCAGTCGAACCTCATTACGTGAGTCGATCAAACTTTTGTCCGCCAAAGGACTTATTGAGTCCAAACCCCGGGTAGGAACGCGAGTTCAAGGGCGTAATAATTGGCATTTTCTTGACCCTCAGTTGATGGAATGGATCCAAGATTTAGAGGATAATCAACGTTTTCTTGCGCAGTTCCTCGGACTGAGAAAAGCGATTGAGCCAGAAGCGTGCGCCCTTGCCGCGAAACATGCCTCGGTCGCTCAGCGTAAAGATCTGTCTATTGTGTTTCAGCGCATGACCTTTGCGGCACAGAGCCACAACATGGCGCAGTGGACAGAAAACGATCACTTATTTCACCAACTGATTTTTCAGTCAACAGGTAATCAGTTTTTCTTGCCGTTTAGCAATATCCTCTCCACTATCTTCCGCGAGTTTATTGATGAGTCGGCAGAAGGCGGACGGTTTTGTTTAGCCGAGCACCAACGCATTTACGATGCGATCATGGCAGGAAAATCGGATGCGGCGCGTCTCGCCTCTCAAACGCTACTGAATGATGAGAACCAGCGTTTAGCGCAAGTCGTTTGAAAAAGAATCACCCCAATAACGTCGCTTCGGTGACGTTTTTTCGTTTGTTTAAGCATTGGAAATTGAGTCGTCACCATGACCCTTAACCCTTACGTTCGCAAAAACCTATCGCTTGCTTGGCCCTTAGCACTCAATGCATTGCTGATGCAATCCATGCTGATGATCGACACCTTGTTGGTGTCACCGCTTGGTGAGATATCGCTAGCGGCGATGGGGATCGCGTTTACCATCGTCTCTTTCTTACTCGGGATTCAAATCTCTCTTGCCAATGGCTCGCAATTGGTGCTCAGTCGCGCGTTTGGCTCTGGTCAAGAGAGTGAGCTGAATAAGGGCTTCTGGGCGGCGATTTTGATTAATGGCTGTATTGCTGTGCTGTTTTTAGCCTTGTTGACGCTCGCAGACAGTGCGCTTATTAGTGCGCTGACCAATGATGACCTTTTAAAGCAAGAAACCGCGCGTTACTTATCGGTGGCGAAGTACATTGTGGTCATCAACGCGGCGACGCAGGTGATGATTGCCCTCTTTAACGCACTGGGGAAAACCAAGTTGCCGTTTAAAGGGTACTTACTTGAAGCGCCCATTAATGTCGCGGTTTCATACGCGATGATTCACGGTATGGGGTCATGGCAAGGCGTTGGGGTACAAGGGGCGGCAATCGGAAGCTTGGTGGCGATTACTGTTCGGCTGCTGTTTCTCGTCCTTTGCTTACAGCGCAGTCATGTGCGTCTCTCGCTGCGCACCTTGGATGCGTCATTGCGGCGCAACGCTATCAACCACTTTAAAGAGATCTTTCCCGTGGCGGCTAATGTCACTATGCTGATGACGGGCGCAACACTGTACATGCTGACTTTTTCGCAGTTGCCGCTTTATTCCTACGTGGCGATCACCATTATTATGCCTTGGGTTAAGGCGGGTAATCAGTTCATCACGGCGTGGGCCGTCTCATCGGCCATTACCATTAGCCAAGCGATTGGTTCTAAGCAGCTGGATGACTTACGCAAGAACGTCGATGTCAGTATTGATGTCGCGGTGACCATCTCGGCATTGTCTTGCTTGGCCTTTTTAGGATTAAGCTTTCTGTTGCCCCATTTGTATTCCAAT